>CAYZYZ010000010.1:0-14105 GCA_964482765.1 uncultured Candidatus Saccharibacteria bacterium
AAAATGCTCGATAAGACATCCGATAAATCTCTCCATCGATCCCAAAACTGTTCTGTGAACCATAATAACTTTTTTCTTTCTTCCTTTTTTGTCAATATAATTAACATTAAACTTTTCTGGAAAATTAAAATCGACTTGAATCGTCGGACCCTGCCATTCTCTGTCAATGCTATCTTCAAGTTTAATATCAATTTTAGGACCATAAAAAATACCTTCTCCCGGGTCTATATCATAAGAAGTTTTTGTTTTCTTCAAAGCATTTTCTAAAGACTTTGTCGCTATCTTCCAATCTTTATCAGTACCTAATGATTTTTCTGGACGGGTTGAAAGATAAACTTTATATTTGAAATTGAAAGTTTTCATCATAAAATCGGCGAATTTTATTACATTAATAATCTCTTCTTCCAACTGTTCTGGAGCACAAAATATATGAGCATCATCTTGAGTAAATCCACGGACCCTTGTCAACCCGTGTAAGACCCCACTCCTCTCATAACGATACACGGTTCCTAATTCACAATATCTTATTGGCAATTCTTTGTAACTTCTCAATTTCGACTGAAAGATAAAAATATGAAAAGGACAGTTCATCGGCTTTAAAAGATATTCTTTATTCTCAATTTTTATCGGCGAATACATGTTCTCTCGATAGAAATCCCAGTGACCGCTTCTTTTCCAAAGATCTAACTTACCTATGTGTGGTGAATAAACATATTCATAACCTTTATTTTTATGCTCTTCCTTCCAGAAATTTTCTATTTGCTCACGAATAATAGCTCCATTAGGATGCCAAATGGGAAGACCGCTTCCAATTTCTTCTGATATGCTAAATAAGTTAAGTTTCTGCCCCATTTTTTTATGGTCTCTTTTTTCGGCTTCCTCACGCATTTTTAGAAATTCATCTAGCTCTTTTTTTGAATAGAAAGCTGTTCCATAAATTCGTTGAAGCATCGGTTTTTTTTCACTTCCCCGCCAATAGGCACCGGCAATTTTTAAAAGTTTGAAAGCTTTGATTTCTCCTGTTGAATCAATGTGAGGACCGGCACACAAATCAACAAAATCTCCTTGTCGGTAAAAAGAAAGTTCTTTATCCGGTATCTCCTTGGCAAGCTCGAGTTTATAGGGTTGCTTTATCTTTTTTAGAAACTCTAGGGCTTTCTTTTGGGATAATTTCTCCTGTTTTATTTCCAAATTCGCTTTTATAATTTTCCGCATCTTTTCTTCCAAAATCGGTAGATCTTCTGGGATAAGGGTCCTAGGCAAATCAAAATCATAATAAAAGCCATCTTCTATTGCCGGACCGATCCCAAGCTTGGCATCTGGAAACATCTGCAAAACCGCCTGCGCCAAAACATGCGAAGCCGAATGTCTTAAAGTTTGCAAATCCTTGTTCTTATTTTCTTTTTTCATAATTTTATTATAACTCAAAGTTTAAAAAACTAAACTTCATAAATTTTTTATAACAATATTTCACGATCGTGAAATATTGTTATACTTTTTGCTGATAAATACTTGGGGGCTATAGATTTTTTATTTTAATTTTAAATTCGGATCTATTTTCATCGCAGCACCCCGACCCGGGTCGGGGTGCTGGGTAAATTTTTTCACACTATATTTAAAATATCCCGCGGCGGCAATCATAGCGGCATTATCAGTACAGAGGTCTTTTGAGGGCGCAAAAAAATGGTTTCCATTTTTTTGCGCCTCTTCTTTCAACTTTTCCCTTAAGGTTTCGTTTGCTGCTACCCCGCCGGAAATCAAAATTGATTTTGCTTTTGTTCTCTCTGTTGCCCAAATAGTTTTGGTTACCAAAACATCAACAATTGCTCTCTGGAAACTCGCTGCTACATCAGTGATGTATTTACGATTTTTCACTTTTAACTTTTTACTTTTTACTTGATATAGGACTGCTGTCTTAAGTCCGGAAAAACTAAAATCTAAATTGGGTAGTAATTTCTTTAAAAAACCCTTCTTGTCTCTTATTGTTTCACCTTCCATTTCTGCTCTCGGAAAATCAAATCTTAAAGGATTTCCTTTTTTGGCTAATTTTTCAATTATTGGTCCGCCGGGATAGCCAATATCTAGAATTTTAGCCACCTTATCAAAAGCTTCACCGGCAGCATCATCTTTTGTTTGACCTAAAATTTTATAACTAAGGTGTTTTTTCATATAAACGAGTGTGGTGTGACCACCGGAAGCGATCAAAACTACTGCCGGAAACTTAACTTTTGACTTTTGACATTTGACATTTGACATTTCGCAAATGAAATTTGCGTAGATGTGTCCTTCCAAATGATTTACAGAAACCAAAGGTTTGCCAGTAATGAAGGCTAGAGTTTTTGCTGTATTTACCCCAACCAAAAGAGAGCCTATCAAGCCAGGATCCGTGGTAACAGCGATAATATCTATATCTTTCAGCTTAATTTTGGCTTTATTAAGGGATTCTTCAATTATTGGAATTATAGCTTGCATATGAGCTCTGGAGGCAACCTCTGGCACAATTCCGCCATATTTTTTGTGCAAATCAACCTGCGACGAAACAATATTAGACAAAATTTCCAGTCTTCCTTTTTTGTGTTTTACTACTGCGGCTGATGTTTCATCGCAACTTGTCTCAATACCTAAAATCTTCATATTTTAAGTATAATTTAAAGATTCTTTTTTAAAAAGAATGAAAGTTATTGAATTTTCTTGTATCATTGAATTATGGAAATTAGAGAAATTACTGAAAAAAATATTCTAAACCAATTTGCCAATTCCCTTTTAGAAAAATGGGAGTGGGGAGAATTTAAAGAAAAATTTGGCTGGCAGGCAAAAAGGCTGGAAGTTTTTGAAAATGAAAAACCTATTTTTGCGCTTCAAATTTTAATAAAAAAACTTCCACTTGGTTTTTCTTTTTTCTACTGCCCAATTCGCCTTCCTGAGAAAAAAATCCTAAAAGCTCTTTTGGGAAAAATAAAAGAGGTTGCAAAAGACGAAAAATCCTTATTTTGCCAGATGGACATCTTAGATGAAACCTCTCCTCAAAAAGAAAAGGAATTAAAGGATTTAGGCTTTATAAAGTCATTTGAAGAGATTCAGCCCAAGCACACCCTAGTCCTTGATCTAATTAAAACCGAAGAAGAAATCCTAAAACAGATGAAGCCTAAAGGAAGGTATAATATAAAGGTAGCCCAAAAGCACGGCGTCACTGTAAAAGAACTTAAAACTTTAAAAGATTTCGAAGATTACCGAAAAATTCACGAAGAAACAGTAAAAAGGGACAAAATCTCTACCCGTTCTTTTGAATATTTGAAGAATCTGTTTTCTGTTCTAAAAGACAACAAACTAGGAACTGCTTTTATTGCTTATTACAAAAATAAGCCCATTGCAGGAATTATTGTTTCTCTTGCGGGAGAAAAATCTACTTATATGTATGGCGCCTCTTTGTATGAATCTAGAAATGTGATGGCTTCTTATCTGGTTCAATGGGAAGCGATAAAGTGGGCTAAAGAAAAAGGGGCTTCAAGCTATGATTTTTTCGGCATTGCGCCCACAGATGACCCAAAACACAAATGGGCTGGCATAACCCGATTCAAAAAACAATTCGGCGGAAAACAAGTAGAAATCTTAGGTTCTTATGATTTAGTCTTCAAACCTTTTTTGTATAATCTATTTAAAATAGCCATGAAAATAAGGAAGCTAAAATGATAAACTTTTTAAGAAAAATTATTCCCAGAAAAATGTTGCTTTGGTATCACAAGATGCTAGCCATGCTTTCTGTTTTAATGTATGGACTCCCGACAAATAAAATGAAAGTCATTGGCGTAACTGGAACTAATGGCAAGACGACCACGGTTAATCTAATAAAAGCTATTCTGGTGGAAGCAGATAAAAAAACCGGCATGATTTCTACGGTTAATTTTAGAATAAGAAACAGAGAGTGGCTCAATACCTCAAAAATTACAACCTTTGGAAGATTAAAACTAAGAAAACTTTTGCGTCAAATGCTTAAGGCGGGCTGTGAATATGTGGTTATTGAAGTCTCTTCGCACGCCATTACTCAACATCGGGTCTGGGCGATAAATTTCGACACTGCTGTCTTGACCAATTTAACCCATGAACATCTCGATTATCACAAGGATATGGAGGAATACCAAAAAACAAAAGGTCAGTTATTTTCTGACACGGTTTCCTCAAGAAGAAAGTCCGGGGCTTTAAAGTGTGTGGTTTTAAATGCTGACTCCCGTTCTTTCGAATATTTTAAAGAATTCAAGGGCGATAAAAATATCTATTACGGTTTATGCCAAAAAGCAAGTCTTCGAGCAGAAAATATTAAGCTCAGACCGAATGGAATCAGTTTTAAAGCCACAGCTCCCCGGGGAGATATTGATATAAAATTAAAATTGGTTGGCGAGTTTAATGTTTATAATGCTCTGGCGGCAATAGGCGCAGGTATCTGCCATAACATTCCTTTGGAGACTATCAAAAAAGCTTTGGAAAAATTTGACGGCGTTCCCGGCCGAATGGAAAAAGTCCAGGAAGGACAAAACTTTACCGTGATTGTCGACTATGCCCATACCCCAGATGCCTTCGAAAAAATCTTTGAAAATGTAAGAAAGATGTCTAAGGGAAGGATAATTTCGGTCTTTGGGGCAACTGGTGACCGTGATAAAACCAAAAGACCCATGTTGGGCAAAATCGCCGCCCAATACTCAAAATATATTTTTTTAACGCTGGAAGACCCGGCTTCCGAAGATCCGGTGGACATAATAAATCAGATCGAACCCGGTTTAATAGAAAAAGACAAAAAGCTAAATATAGACTACTTCAAAATAGTTGACCGAAAAGAGGCTATAAAAAGAGCCTTCAGCTGTACCAGGGCTGGAGACATTGTCCTTCTTTTAGCTAAAGGACACGAAACAGTAATGGCTATGAAAGAAGGGTATGTGCCTTGGGATGACCGCCAGGTTGCCAGAAAAGAGCTTCAAAAATTATTGAAAGCGAAAAATGCCAGAGAATAAAATCAAAGACCCTGAAACAAAATTAGAACAAAAACTAAAGCTACAGGTCAAGACTAATCTTTTGATATTGGTGGCAGTAATAATTTTAGCAATAATCGCTGGTTTAGCCCTGGCTTTTCTAAAATAAAAAGTTAATCTGCTTTTTACTTAAATGATTCATTGATAAGACTGGAAAATAGCAACAATGAATTGGTAATAAAATTTCAATTTTTTTCATTTTGGGTTAAAATGAACCTAATGAAAGCTCAAAAAACAAGAAAATACGATATAGTGGTCGGAATTCCTAGTTTTAATAACGAAAAAACTATCGAACATGTTCTAAAAGCCGTAAGCTTTGGTCTTGTTAAATATTTTCCCAATTTTTCATCTCTCGTAGTAAACTCCGACGGCGGCTCCAAAGACAAAACAACCCAAATCTTCAAAAACTACTGCCTCAATGGCTGTGATTTAAACTCTGTCATTTTTCACCAATACCACCCCGCCAATAAAAAATTAAAAAAACCGGCAAAAATTTCTCTAAGGTATGAAGGAACTCCTGGCAAGGGAAGCGCTTTAAAAGCAGTGTTTAAACTAGCAGTAAAACATGGGGCTAAAGTTTGTGTAGTTGTTGACTCTGACTTAAGGAGCATTACGCCGGAGTGGATACAACTCTTGGCAGCTCCCATCATCTACCAAGATTTTGATTATGTAACCCCTCTTTACTCCCGTCACAAGTATGATGGCACTATCACGAATTCAATCATTTATCCTTTAACAAGGGCGCTTTATGGCAAGAACATAAGACAGCCTATTGGCGGAGAATTCGGAATATCTAATACTTTGCTTAAAAACTTCCTAAAGCAAGGTGTCCAGAATACTGAGATTGCCAAATTCGGCATCGATATCTGGATGACAACAACAGCAGTCGCTGAAGGTTATAATATTGCCCAGGTTTTTTTGGGTGCCAAGCTCCACGATGCCAAAAACCCATCAGAGTCTTTAGGTCCCATGTTCTCCCAAGCTATAACAACCTTATTTAAACTGATGGATAAATATCAAGAGGTCTGGAAGAAGACCAAAAAAGAAAAAACCACTGCTCTCTTTGGATTCGAAACCGAGGTAGAGCCGGCCCCTATACAGATAAACGAAAAACATTTGATTAAAAAGTTTAAAGAGGGTTTTAGAAATTTTAAAAAGATTTACAAAAAAATACTATCCCCAGAAACTTATAAAAATATTAAAAGAGGCAGGCTTCTAAAATTTAATCCCAAACTTTGGACCGAGTGTATCTACGAAATAGCCCTAGCGTTCCATAAAAATAGATATGATGAAGAAACTCAAAGAAAGCTAATCGAGATCCTGGTTCCTCTTTATTTTGGTTTTGTCGCTGGATTTTCTGAGGCAACCAAAGGTATAAGCTCGCACGAATCAGAAATATTCATCGAAAAAATATACGAGGAATTTGAAGGAAAAAAACCATTTCTTTCGAAACTTTGGAAATGAAAAAACAAAGAATACTCTTAATTGATGCTAACGCCTTAGTACATCGCGCCTTTCATGCCCTGCCTACTTTGACCACAAAAAAAGGCGAGATTGTCAATGCAGTATATGGATTCTCGCTCATTCTTTTTAAGGCAATAAAAGATACCAATCCTGAGTATGTTGCCGTTGCTTTCGATACACCAGAACCCACCTTTAGACACAAGGAGTACAAAGAATACAAAGCAACTAGACAAAAGGCGCCTGACGAACTCTTGGAACAATTTCCCAAAGTGAAAGAGGTGATTTCATCACTGGGAATTCCAATTTTTGAAAAACCAGGATTTGAAGCCGACGATATTGTCGGGACTTTAGCCAGGAAGGCAGAAGAAAAGGGGCTTGAAGCTATAATCGTCACCGGGGATTTAGACGAGATCCAACTCGTATCTCGAGAAACTAAGGTCTACACTATGAAACGCGGTTTTACAGACACTGTTTTATATGACGAAGAAAGAGTCAAAGAAAGATATGAGGGCTTGACTCCCCAGGAATTTGTCGACTACAAGGCTTTAAGGGGTGATGCCTCGGATAATATTCCAGGCGTCCCCGGCATTGGCGAAAAAACCGCCTTAGAGCTTATAAAAAATTTCGGGAATATCGAAAATCTCTATGAGGAAATAAAAAAAGGAACCGCTAAAACAAGGAATATCAAGCCAAAAGTTCTAGAAGTTCTAAAGAATAATGAGGAGCAGGCTAAAATCAGCAAGCACTTGGTTACAATCGTCGCCAACTTACCACTGGAACTTAACCTAGAAGAGGCTCATCTGGGAGGGTATGACAGAGAAAAAGCGGTCTCGGTTTTCAAGAATCTGGAATTCAGAACTCTGCTAACCAAATTACCAAAGGTTTTAAGCGCAAAATCAAAAAAACCGAAAAAATTAGACTTCTCTTTTAAAATTATCAAAACCGAGAAAGAGCTTAAAAGCTTCCTAAATACCCTGAAAAAGAAAACCGAAATTGTAATTGATACCGAGACTGAAACGCTAGACCCTATCAATGCCAAACTAGTGGGTGTATCAGTAGCCTTTGATGAAAAAAACGCCTTTTATATTCCCACCATAGGAAACCAGAAAGAAACAATAAGTCTCCTAAAACCTGTTTTGGAAAGCAAAAAAATAAAAAAGATTGGTCACAATTTGAAATACGATCAGAATGTTTTAAAAAACTATGACGTAAATTTAGAACCTTTAACCTTTGATACAATGATCGCCCACTATCTTTTACATCCGGGCGACAGAAGATTTAATCTTGATGATTTAGCCTTTGTTGAGCTGGGTTATGAAAAGATTCAAATAGAAGAACTAATTGGAAGCGGCAAGAAGTCCCACTCCGCCCCGATGGCCATCGGGGCTTCGAGGGACGGGCAAAAACTTTTAAGCGAGGTCGCGCTGGAAAAAGTTGCCGAATACTCCTCAGAAGATGCAGTTATCACTTTTAGGCTGCATAAGAAATTAAAACCCAAACTGGAAAAAGAGGGACTTTTTGAGCTTTTCTTAAAAATAGAGATGCCACTTATCGGGGTATTAGCAAGAATTGAGAAAAATGGTGTAAAAATTAATACCGAATTTTTGAAAGAAATGTCAAAGAAGCTGGAGAAAACCATAGGAGAGCTTGAAAAGAAGATACACAAGCTGGCTGGCGTCAGGTTTAACATAAATTCACCCCAGCAGCTAAAAGAGATACTCTTTGAAAAATTAAAGCTGGCAAAAGACCCGGAAATTAAAAAGGAGATGAAAAAGCTAAAATCAGGCGGGTTTTCTACCGCAGCTTCAGTTCTGGAAAAATTGAGAGAGACTCACCCTGTCATAAGTCTGCTTTTTGACTACCGAGAGCTTGTAAAATTAAAAACCACTTATACAGACACACTTCCTCACCTTGTAAATCCTTCTACCGGAAGAGTCCACACGAGTTTCAACCAAACAGTAACCGCCACCGGTAGGCTCTCCTCGTCTAATCCCAATCTTCAAAATATTCCTATCAGAACCCAGATCGGCAGAGAAATCAGAAAGGCTTTCGTGGCTCAAGAAGGATACAAACTCGTCTCGGCTGATTACTCTCAAATAGAGCTTCGAATAATTGCACATCTCTCGGGCGATAAAAGAATGATAGAAGCTTTTAGAAGACACGAAGACATTCACGCCAGAACCGCCGCCGACGTCAACGAGATCCTTATAAAAGAAGTAACCTATGAAATGCGGAGAGCTGCCAAAGCTGTAAATTTCGGAATGATCTACGGAATATCTGCCCACGGTTTGGCAGAGCAACTCGGCTGGAAAAGAGAAGAAGCTCAAAAATACATCGACAAGTATTACGAGAAACATCCTGGTGTTCTAAAATATGTAAAAGAGATTGTTGAAGTGGCTAGAAAAACAGGATATGTAGAAACTCTCTTGGGAAGAAAAAGATATTTACCCGAAATAAACTCTTCTAATTTCCAGGTAAAATCTGCTGCCGAACGAATGGCTATCAACTTCCCCGCCCAAGGCACAGCCGCCGACCTGATGAAGATGGCAATGATTGAGGTTGATTATGTTTTGCCAAAAATATCCCCTCTATCCAAAATGATTTTGCAGGTCCATGACGAACTGGTTTTTGAAACGCCTCAAAAAGACATAGAGCCGCTCACTCGGGCTTTGGAGCAAATCATGGAAGGAATCTATCCAGAACTTGAAGTTCCTATCAGTGTTGATATATCATATGGAGACAACTGGAAAGATATGACAGAGATAGTAAAAGGGGATAAAAGAAAAACCAAAGGATATCAACATTGAAAGTTTACCCCGCACCTATTCTTACGAATAACTTCAAATTATTAATTATCTTAGCCGGTAGGCGACTTTGTCTTACTGAGGTTGCTAATTAGTAGATTTTTCTCCGGAATAGGTGCGGGGTAAAGGAGTGAACCGATGAAAAAATATGTCTTATTTTTTTTAATTGCGGTCTTCGCCATCATAATCGGTGCGGTTGTTTTTTCTTACATTTCTAAAACCAGTACTGAAAAATCGAAATCACAGACTCTGCCACAAGGTAAAGAAATTCTCTACTTCTATTCAGACACCTGCCACTGGTGCCAAAAGCAGAAACCAATTGTAGAAGAACTGGAAAAAGAGGGAGTAAAGTTCAAACATATGAATATCGGCGAAAACCGTGACCTTATAAATCAATATAATATAGAGGGCACACCAACCTTTATTCTGGGCGACAAGCGTCTAGAGGGTTACAAAAGCAAAGATGTTTTGAAAAAATTCTGGGAAGAAAACAAGTAACCGAAGATTCATGTATGAAGATTAAAGGAAAAGATTTTAAAATCATAGGACACAGGGGTGTGGCGGCTTTGGAGCCAGAGAATACTCTTTTAAGCATTAAAAAAGCTTTGAATTTGGGATGCGAAATGATTGAAGTAGACGCTCGGCTTTCCAAAGATGGAGAAGTTGTTCTTATTCATGACTCAACTTTAAATAGAACAACAAATGGTAAGGGACGTGTTACAGAAAAAACACTCAACGAATTAAAAACGCTTGATATTTTGAAGGGTGAAAAAATTCCTACCTTAAAAGAAGCTTGGAACTTAGTAAAAGGAAAAGCTGATTTGAATATTGAGGTTAAAGAAAAATTGGCACTGGAAAAAGTTGTTTTATTTATCAAAAAAGAAAATATTGAAGACAAAGTCTTAGTTTCTTTCACGCGCCCCTGGGCCCTTGCTAAGATGAAAAGGTCCAACCCTTCTTTAAGGATAGCTTTAGTATCTTACTTGCCTTTCTGTGCTGTTTGGCAAGCAAAAAAAATAAAAGCCGAGTCTTTGCACTCTTTATTTTTTATAACCAATAATAGACTAATTAAAAAAGCAAAACAAAAAAACTTAAAAATCTACCCTTTCCCCTATGGCAGCAAAAAAGAAAAGTTGGAAAAAATTAAAAATCTGGTCAATCTCGGTATTGATGGAATTTTTTTGAACGACCCCACAGTAATAAGTAAAATTTGATATAATTAAACGATGCCAGAGTTACCAGAAATTGAAACAATCGTAGAAGATCTAAAAACCAAAATATCGGGACACAAAATTTTGGAAGTTGATTCGGATTGGCAAAAATTAATAAAGGAACCTGATTATAATAAGTTTAAAAAAGAAATTCAGGGTTTAATAATTGAAAGAATTGAAAGAAAGGGAAAAAACATAATTATCATTTTAACAAGAAATAAAGCCTTGGCTATTCACTTAAAGATGACGGGGCACCCATTAGTTTCCACCTGTTGGGAATTTACCAAAGGCAGGCTAAAGAAGAAAGATTTGGAAGAATGTAAAGAGAGGGATGCCATTGAAGAGGATCCTCAAAACAGATTTGTGCATGTTGGTTTTACTCTAGACAAAGGAAAGAGCTTTCTTTTATCAGATGTAAGAAAATTTGCCACTATAAGACTGGTGGACAAAAACAGGTTACCGGAATTATTCAAAGACTTGGGACCAGACGCATTAGATCCTAACTTTACTTTTGAAAGATTTAGCGAGATTTTAAAAAACAAAAAAGGCGACATTAAAAAGGTATTAATGGACCAAAGCGTTATCGCCGGTATCGGAAATATCTACTCAGACGAAATACTCTTTGAAGCCAAAATCCATCCCCAAAAACCAGTAAAATCTTTAACGTCTCTAGAAATGAAAAAGATTTATGATTCCATGAAAAAAATATTGAAAGAGGCTATTCGAAAAAGGGGCACAAGCATATCTGATTTTAGAGACACCGCTGGTAAGAAAGGTTCTTACGGCAATGTAAGAAGAGTTTACCGAAAAGAAGGAGAACCCTGCCCGAAAAAATGCGGAGGAATTGTAAAAAGAATAACAATCGGCGGACGCTCAGCCCACTTTTGTCCAAATTGCCAAACCCTTTAATAAATTCAGGGAAAACCCCGTTAGATAAATCATCTAACGGGGCAAAGGATGTAAAAATGATTCTTTTAATTTTTGGGGAAGAAAATTTTTTATCAAGAAAGAAACTCCAGCAGGTTAAAGAGAAATTTCTACTAAAAAATTCCGGGGATTCTAACAATATTCATTTAATGGATTGGGAATCTTTTAATTTTCCTGATTTCATAAATATAACCTCTTCTTCGCCTTTCCTGTCAAAAGAAAAACTGGTGATTTTAAAAGGGTTGTTATCCTCGAAAATAAGTGCCGAGGATGAAGAAAGACTGTCTTCTCATCTTTCAAAAATGCCGGATTTTACTTATATAATTTTTTTTGAGGAAACAGAATCTTTCAAAAACAAAAAGCTAAAAGACAAAGTAACAAAACTTGCCGAAAAGAGCTGGAATTTCAAAAAGCTAAAGCCTTACGAGGTAGAAAAATGGGTGAAAGAAAAAATAGAAAAAGAGGGAGGCAGAATAGAAAGATTGGCACTCTCTAAATTGCTCTCCTTTGTTGGAGAGGACCTTTGGCAGCTAGATCAGGAAGTAAAAAAGCTTCAAACCTATAAAAACAAAGAGGTAATCGAAGAGGAGGATGTAGAAAAACTAGTCTCAGCCAATTTAAATACAGGAATATTTGAGCTGATAGACAGCATAAGCCAGAAAAATCTAAAAAAGACTCTAAAATTTTTAAATAATCTGATAGAGCAGGGTGAGGAAATTGTCTACATTTTGGGAATGATTGTATACCAGGTCAGAAATCTCATTTTGATTAAGGATCTCGCCTTGAAAAATCTCACCAAATCAGAAATAATAAAAAAAACGGGCAAACACCCGTTTGTGGTCACAAAGACTTTACAGCAGATAAAAAACTTTTCTTCTGAAGAATTAGAAAAAATCTATAATGACATTTTTGAAACTGAAGTTAAAATTAAAACCGGGAGACTCAAGCCAGATACGGCAATAAACCTCCTGGTAACAAAACTATGCTTAAAACAACCGCTATAATACCCGCCTACAATGAAGAGTTGAATATAGAAAGAGTCTTACAAGTCCTAAAAAAAGCTTTAGCGCTTAGGATAATTGATGAGATCATTGTTGTTGATGACGGCTCAGAAGATGAAACAGCTAAAGCGGCTTTAAAATTTGGCGTAAAAGTTATTAAACTTCGAGAAAACAAAGGGAAAGCCAGGGCAATGTTTGAAGGTATAAAAGCTGCCAAAGGAGATGTCTCTCTGTTTATCGACGGGGACCTTATAAATTTGAATGTGAGCCATGTTAGAGATCTTCTTGAACCAGTGCTAGAAAAAGATAACTGTATGACTATTGCTCGTTTTACCAATGGAAGCCTAACCAGTATCTCTCACGCTATAAACATAAATTGTAGTGGTCAGAGAGCCTCAAGAACCAAAGTTTTCAAAAACATTTTTGAAACAATAAAAAAAATAGACAAGATAAAGTACGGGGTAGAGTATGTTATTACCAATCGCTTGAAAAGATTTAGTATAGAACCCATAATTGTTGAGTGGGACAGCGTAAGTCAGATCTTAAAAGAAGAAAAGTGGGGATTAACGCTTGGCTTTTTTTCAAGAATAAGAATGTATTTGAGCATGGGATTGGGTCACTTAAGAAATATTTTTTACAACCTCTCCAAACTGCTTGATATAGAAAAAACTTCCGATTAATCCCTTGTGTTATGGTCGGGATTCTTTTTTGGCGGCAGATTTAGTAGCAGGCTTTTTTTCATCAGTCGGCTCGTCTTCCGCGCCGCGGTTCTTTTGTGAATTACACCGGCTTTTGCGGCTTTGGCTAGAATCTTCTGAGCTTCTCTGAGTTTCGAAGAAGCATCCTTGGAACCACTCCCTGAAGCTCTTCTTGCAGCTTTCAGAGCTTTCCTTATAGCTTCTTTTATCTTTTTATTGTATTCGGTTCTCTTTTTGGTTTGTCTTACTGCTTTTTTGGCTGATTTTGTTTGAGGCATAAACTTCCTTTCATAGATAGATACTCAAATAGTTTATAAAATTTTTACAAAAAAGTCAAAGGTTCAAGTGAACTTAAACTGTTAAAATTTTTTCAAGGGATGATCTCTCTTTTTCTTTAAACGGCCCTATCAATGCCATATTAAGTTTGTTATTTTTAAAGTTTTGGTTTGCAATCTTTAAAATGTCTAAAGAACCAACCTCGTCTATTTTTTCAAAAATTTCCTCAATTGATAGAATTTTTCCAGCAAGCAATTCCTGCCCTCCTATAAAAAAAGCGGCATCTAAAGAATCCTCAAGCTCTAAAATTAACCTTCCTTTTAAATATTCTTTAGCCTTTAAGAGCTCTTTTTTACCAACCTCTTTTTCTTTTAGCTTCTTACATTCCCTTAATATTCCTTTAATTGCTTTTTGTGCCTTCTTATTATCAACGCCTGCAGATATCTCAAGATAGCCTGTATCTGTAAACGGATAGGTAAAAGACCTTATTCTATATGCCAACCCTTTGTTTTCCCTGATAGAAAGAAACAATCGCGAACTCATTCCTTCTCCTAATAAAGCACTTAGGACTTCGGCCTTAAAAAAACCATTATGACCGTACTTCGTCTCTGGGAAACGAAATCCTATTGAAAGATGACTCTGTTCTGTTTCCTTATATTTAACAATTGATTGGGGGCTTTTTTGGATCTCGTTCGGTTTTTTT
>CAYZYZ010000010.1:14205-21702 GCA_964482765.1 uncultured Candidatus Saccharibacteria bacterium
TTAATATCGTTTTCCTTAAAAGTGGAATTTAAAAGCATATCAGAAAGAATACTAAACCCAATCTCAGTTTTGGTAGCCGGAATTTTAATAAAAAAATCTACTTCTTCTTTACCGGTTCTAGCATTAAAATTTCCCCCAATACTATCAATAACAGTAGCAACATCTTTTTTGGTTTTATATTTTTTGCCTCCTTTAAAAAACAGGTGTTCAATAAAATGCGCTATACCCCAATTATTCTTTCCCTCAAATCTTGATCCAGCATTTACTGAAACTAAAAGAGCTATCGCTCCAGTCTTTTCTAACGGAACCTCAATAAAACGTAAACCATTTTTTAATTCATATTTGAAAAAATCAAGTTTTATCATCTTAAAATTAAACTAAATCCAAGAGTTAAAAAAATTATAAGAACTCCTGATATCAAAACACCAGCAAAAATAAAGGGAATCGCCTTTTTGGGGGGTATTCCAAATACAAAAGAAGCTAAAGCGCCTCCCCAAGGACCAGTGACCGGTGAGGGAATAGAGACAAAGATCAAAAGAGCCAATTCTTCAAACAGCTCAAATCTCTTGCTGTGTTTTTTTCTAGTATGTCTAAAAAGCCAATCGAAAAATCTCTCAATGAATCTAAATCTTTTTGAAAGAAAATTTGAGATTGGTCCTAAAAGATAGACAATTACAAAAACCGGTATTATAGCACCCAAAAAAGATATAGCCAAAGCTTGCCACCAAGGAAGTCCGAAAACCTTCATAGCTAAAGGAATGACGGCTCTTTCACCAATAGGAAACATTGAAACAAAAAATATTTTTATCTGTGGTGGTAAATTAGAAAACATAAATTAGAAAAGCACTAGCAAAATCACAATTGCTAGGATAAATCTGTAATACGCAAATGGTTTTAAAGTGTGTTTTTTAAGATAATTTAAGAAATATTTTATAGTTAAGAAACTTACAACCGCAGACACTACAAAACCAACAATATAAGTATCTACAAACAAGGAGGGCAGTTTTGATTTAGACAAATAATAAATATCATTTAGGGATACGAGAAGAATTGTTGGGATCGAAAGTAAAAAAGAAAATCGAGCTGCATCCTCTCTTTTTAGCCCCAAAAGAAGACCGGAAACCATTGTTATTCCAGAACGTGAAACGCCAGGAATTAAAGCTAAAGACTGAGCTCCTCCAATTAAAGCTCCGTCTTTCAAATTTACATCTTTTAAGCTCCTTTTTTTGTCCGAGACATTCTCGGCGAAAATAAAAATAATACCTATTGCTACAAGCATAAGAGCGATAATTAAATTTCCTCTAAGATAGCTAACAATGAATTTTGAAAAAATCGCTCCAATTAAAATAGCTGGTATTGTTGCTATAATAAGAGCATAAAATAATTTTTTGTCAGACCCCTTCTTGAAAAAAGATAAAGCAATTCCTTTAAGATCTTTCCAAAAAAATACTATAAGAGCTACGAGGGTTCCGAAATGTAAAATAATGTCGAAAGATAAATTAAAGACATTAGGATTAAGGTGGAAAAATTCCTTTATTAAAATTAGATGCCCTGAAGAACTTACCGGCAAAAATTCTGTAACTGCTTGAATAAATCCTAAAAAAGAGGCTATAAATAAATTACTCATGATCTCCTTTTTTTGTATTTAAATAAGAGATAATAGAAAAAGCTGCATTAATAGCAGACCCTACAGCAGAACCTACCTGCAAAGCGGAACCTATAGCATCTCCAGCTGCAAAAACACCATCTTTATTTGTTTTGCCCTTATCATCAACAACAATATAATTATTAAATATCTTAACACCAAGTTTTAAAGCAAAATCAGAAGCTTTTGGTGTTCCGATGGCAATAAATATACCATCAAAATTTGTTTTTGTTTGATCCTCCGTAATAACTCCTTCCAGTTTTTCTATCCCAAAAAATTCCTTAATTTTTGCTTTGTTGAATTTAACTTTGCTGTTTTCTAGCTCCCTTTTTAATTCTTCATTTATATTCCAGTTTTTCCCATTTGAATATAAAGTTACATCATTTGTGTATGTCAAAAGCTCCAAAGCTTCTTTGGCGGCAAAATCTCCTTCTCCTAATACCCCGACTCTTTTGTTTGCAAAATAAACTCCATCGCAAGCCACACAAAAAGAAATTCCCAAACCCAGGAAATTTCCTTCGTTTTTTATTCCACTGGAGGTATCTTTGGCACCTGTTGCCAAAAGAATGCTTCTTCCTAAATACTCTTCTTTAGGGGTTCTAACCAAAAAAAAGTGTCGGTTTTTTGTAACCTCTATCGCTTCTTCATCTTTTAGTAGAGCACTGGATTTTTCTGCCTGCTTAATTCCTCTTTCTAAAATATCCCTTCCTGATATTCCCTCTTCGAAGCCAAAATAATTGGATATAAGTGGGACTCTTGAAAGCCGTGAGTTTTCTTTTTTGCCCAAAACCAGAGTCTTTAACTTGGCTCTTGAAGTATATATGGCTGCCTGCAATCCAGCTGGCCCCGTGCCAAGAATAATAACGTCGTATAAGTTTTTTTCTTTATCCACTTCTATTAATTACCTTTCTTTGAGTTCATTATAAATACTAGTAATTGCTACTACTCCCTCCGAAACAGCTGTTACGACTTGTCTCAAACCGTCAGAACCGGTACTTATGTCTCCTGCAGCGAAGAGCCCCGTAATGCTCGTCTCCATACTGGACGAAACCTTCAAAAAACCTTCTCTGTTTTTTTTGAGTGCAAGTTTTTTTAGCAAACCAGTCTCTGGCTTAACCCCTGCTTCTACAAAGATACCGCTTACCTTTAGAATCTTTTTACCTTTTATTTTTCTGGAGAAGGTAATCTGCTCAACAAAATTTTCACCTTCAATTTTTTCAAGACTGGTGTTTTCTTGAATTATTATCTTCCTATCTTTTGACGCATGGTCAACTAAAATAGGATCAGCACTTATTTTTCTTCTGGCTATTATAAAAACTTCCTTAGCATATTGAGAAGAAAGAATAGCTGCATGAAAAGCCGTATTCCCACCGCCAACAACAACAACGCTTTTATGTCGAAAAAAAGGAGCGTCACACAAAGCGCAGTAACTTACACCCTTTCTCTCAAATTCTTTTTCGCCAGGTACGCCGATTCTCTTTCTGGAAACGCCCGTTGAGACAATAACTTTTTTTGATTTAAAGATATCTTCCTTCTTGGTCACGACTAAAAAATGATTCTTGTTTTTTGATATCTCTTCGACTTCTTCTTTTAGTAATTCAACCCCGTTTTTTACCCTTCTTATAAAAATCTCTGCTAATTCTTCCCCTTTCAAGTGATTCTGTCCCGGGAAATTGCCAATCTCGGATATATCCAAAAGAGTCCCACCTAAACGCTTACTTATAACCAGGATTTCAAGCTTATAGCGGATTGCGTACAAAGCAGCGCTCAAGCCGGCCGGCCCGGCACCAACAATTATTACATCATATACTTTGTTCGTTTGTCTATTTTTCATTATTTTTGATTTTTGCATTTTTATTGTGTTGCTCCTACAACCTCAGTGTCTTCAGCAAGCTCCAAGAGGCTGTCACTAACAATAATCTGGTCTTTGGTTATTTTTAGGATAGAATCGCGCGAAATAATAAGTTGCGAAGACAAGATATTAGTAACAGATGGATTAACATAGAGCTTGGCGATGAGAAAGAAATCATCAACTAGATAATCTCTAACCTTTCCCAAATACTTTCCGGACTCAGTTACTACCCTGTTTCCAAAAATCTTTATTCTGCTTTTCAATACGCTGTCAATTTTAACAATATCATATTGAGAAACTAAAGCATCCTCGCTGTCTACCAACAAAGCTTCCTTAGAAAATTCCCTTACATCGACTGTTGAGATAACTTTAGCATCTCTTTTTAAAAAACCACCTCGCTGGCCTATAATACCGATGACTCTTCCCGTGTCCGGGTCGACTACAAAATCCAATACAGAACCAATTTTGGCTGTATTATATAAACTTATGATAGGAATATTTAAAAAAGACTTGGCAGACCTAAGCATATAGAAAATTATAACAGAAAGAAAGATGAAATTGGATAAAAAAATGCGTCTCTTAAAGAAACGCGGTGTAAGATTGTATTACTTATTACTATTACTCAGATAACTTTGAGCCATTTCTATTTCATTAGTGATTCTCTTCACTGCCTCAACTGGATCATCTGCTTTAGTAATTGAACTACCGACAACAAGCATATCTGAGCCGTTTATTATGGCATTGTATGGGGTATCCAACCTCTTTTGATCTTCAGGGTCGTCACCAGCAAGTCGAATTCCGGGAGTTATAGCAATAACATGGTCTCCCCAAATTCTTTTTATTATTCCCACTTCATTTGGAGAGCAAACTATGCCATCAAGATGTGCTTCCTCTAAAGCCAGAGTTGCTAAATTAATAACTTCTGTATCGATATCCACACTACCATAGATTTCTTTACAATCCTTTCTATCCAGTGAGGTTAAAACAGTAACGGCGACTACTAAACAATTTTTGTTTCGTTCCTTTACTGCTTTTCTAATCTTTCTCATCATTTCCGCACCGCCAGAAGCATGACAGTTTATCATATCAGCGCCATGACCTATCTGGGCTATAGCATGATTAGCGGCACTTCGGGGAATATCGTGAATTTTCATATCCACAAAAACCTTACCTCTTTTAGATGATCCTCCAGAGCGTTCCCTAGAAGATTCCTTAAGCCAAACAACTATATTTGGGTTTGTTGAATACAAAGCATTAACTTTAAAGCCCCAAACCAATCCCTTAAGTTTTCCAGCTAAAGAACATGCCTCATCTTCATCCATATCGTCTAAAGCCACGTTAATCCAATCTTTTGCCGGTCTTTGCAAAATAATTACCCCCTCTCTGTCAAGGAACTAAAATAAAGGACTCCCGTCCTTTAAATTAAAATATCAGAAATTCTTATTTAGTCAAATCTTTTACGAATAATTTTAGTTTTATGAACATTAGGACTTAAAGCTTTTTTTATTCTTTTTATTTTCACTAGATAACCTGTGTTTTTTATCTCTTTTTTAATATCTTCTTGCCAATTTTGATCATAACCTAAGACAATAACATCGGCTTTACTTTCTAAAACATTCTGCCAAGGATTTTCTTTTTCTACTTCTACTTTGAAACCTAATTTTTTCAGATTTCTTATCCTTTGACTTAACGGGTGAATTGGCTTTCTCTCTTTGAGCTTATAAACTCTTTTATCATCTGGAATTATTATTTCTAATTCTCCTTGCTTTGCTACCTCGCTTAAAAAATATTTATGCCCTTCATGAAGTAAATCGAAAGTTCCAAATGCAATAGCAGTTTTAGGATAACGCAAGTATAAAAAATACTCCTG
This sequence comes from uncultured Candidatus Saccharibacteria bacterium, assembly GCA_964482765.1. GTDB lineage: Bacteria > Patescibacteriota > CPR2_A > CG2-30-33-46 > CAYZYZ01 > CAYZYZ01. The sequence continues at coordinate 19,573 of CAYZYZ010000010.1, forward strand.
ATTTCCCTTTTCGCCGGTAACCCCTGCTTTAACTTGGGAAATTACTGCAAATCCTTCTCCCAAAGCAAAATTTTCGATTTCTTTTACAATTTTTTTCTGAATTGTTATATCCTTTATCACTCCTTTATATCTATCGGCAATCTCTTTACCAACCTCAAATTGAGGTTTTACTAAGGCAACAATCTCCGCCTTTTGACTCTGCCCTTCAATTAATTCTTTTATTTTAGGCAGTATCTTTTTCAAAGAAATAAAAGAAACGTCAATTAGAAAAATGTCTATTTTATCTTCGAAACTTTCGATGGCTCTTATATCGGTTCGCTCCATATTGGAAACTCTTGCATTTTTTCTTAAAGAGTAAGCCAGCTGACCGTAGCCGACATCAATAGCATAAACCTTTTTGGCTCCTTTTTTTAGGGCAAAATCTGTGAAGCCTCCGGTCGAGGCGCCAACATCGGCAACGATTTTACTTTTAAAATTTAGATAAAAATTTTTGTAGGCTGATTTGATCTTTCGAGCACCTTTTCCAACAAATTCTTCGCTTTTTAAAACCTCGATTTTCGAATCTATAGAAATCTTCATACCTGGTTTAGTAACAAAAACGTCGTCTGCTTTTATCTTTCTAGCTAAAATAAGCCGCTGAGCTTCTTCGCGGCTTTCAGCGACTCCTTTTTCAAATACTAATTGGTCTATTCTCTTCTTTTTTTTCTTCATTTAAGCTCTTTCTACATATTTACCCGTTCTGGTATCAACTATAATAGTATCGCCTTCTTTTATAAATAGAGGAACCTGAATCTTAAAACCTGTTTCTATTGTTGCCTCTTTGGTCGCAGCTCCCGCAGTGTCTCCTTTAACCCCTGGCTCAGCACTTTTAACTTTATATTTTACTTTGATGGGCACTCTGATACTTATCGGTTCCTTGCCAGAGAACAAAACCTCAATTTCCAAACCCTCCTTTAAAAAATCCTTTTTTGAGCCAATTTTTTCTTCGGATAATGAATACTGATTAAAAGTTCCCGAGTCCATGAAATAGGAACTCGAGCCGTCGCTCCAGAGATACTGGCTTGGTAGCGTAGTTAAAGAAGCTTCTTCTATCTTTTCTTGACCTTTAAAAATTCTATCAATTATGGTACCACTTTTTAAATCCTTCAACTTCGTTTTAACAATAGCTCCGCCTCTACCAAGCTTCGAGTGAGTGTATTCCAAAACTTCGTAAGGCACACTACCCAAAAGGATAAATTTACCCACTTTTAACTCGGTTACTCTTAGCATTTTATCCGCCTTCGTAAAAAGTTACTTTTATAGTAATTAAAAATTAAATTTATTCTTTTACTTCGGCGGATTTCCCTTCGCCGAAAAAATAACAGAAGCAACCTAAATAAGGTTGCAAAGATTCACTTTGAAGTAAACGGCAATAAGGCAACATGACGCGCCCTTTTTATCTCTCTTGCCAGTATTCTCTGATGCTTAGCGCAACAACCGGTCCTCTTTCTCGGTTCAATTTTTCCGTAAAATGAAACATATTTTTGGAGGACTTTTATGTTTTTATAATTAATCTCTTTTGCCTTATCTTTGCAAAATTCACAAACCTTTTTTACCTGATAGAATTTCTGCTTATCGAAACTCCTTGATCTCTTAGAACGGAATATCATCTAAATCTACCTCCTCTTCGGACTTTGAATCTTCTTTTTTCTCTTCAGGCTTTGCTTTTTCTTTCCCTTCCTGCGTTTTCTTGAGAGAAGAAGACTCTGCAGCTTCTGGTTCAGTCTGCTCTCCCGAAACCTCTAAACCTGCTTCATCTGGCTTTCTGTCTAAAACAATAACATCTGAGGCAACTATCTCGGTTTTGTTTCTTTTTACACCGTCTTGACCCTCCCAGGAACGAGTTTGGAGTCTACCTTCCACATAAACTCGGCGACCTTTTCTTAAAAGCTGTTCCACTATCTCAGCCAATTTCCCCCAAGCGACGATGTCATTAAATTCTACACTATCCTTGTTCTCGCCATCCGCAGACTTCCATCTTCTGTTTGTTGCCACAGTAAAAGAAGCAACCGCCTGTCCAGAAGTTGTGAAGCGAGATTCCGGATCGCGGGTTAAATTTCCAATTACCATTGCTTTGTTTAAATCTCTCAT
>CAYZYZ010000011.1:0-12265 GCA_964482765.1 uncultured Candidatus Saccharibacteria bacterium
TGGGCGGTGCCTACGGCTGGTAGCCCTACGGGCGGAGCCTTAAAACCATACCAATATCCAAACCCTATAACTTTCTACCTTTACTTTAGCTCTTTTTTGATTTTCTGGGCTAGTTTTTTCCTTATGACTTCGTTTAATTCTTCAAGAGAAGCTTTTTTGATTGTTTTGATTGTTTTAAATTGAGCCATTAATTTCTTTTTTGTTTTTGGTCCAATCCCCTCGATATTGTCCAGTTCAGAGAGTCTCCCCTTTTTTGCTCTCAGGAGACGATGATATATTATGGCAAACCGATGAGCTTCATCTCTTATTCTTTGTATTAAAAGCAGCAACGGTGACCCTTCTTCTAAAATAATTTTCTTGAAATTACATTTGACATTTGCCTGCCCCGTAGGGTCGCGAAGCGACTCCTTCGGGGACATTTGACACTTGACATTTTTTTTAATGTAGATTTCTTCCTTTTTCTTGGCAATAGATATTACATCAATACTTTTCCTCAATTCGCCCAGAACCTTAAGGGCGGCACTAAGTTGACCCTTGCCCCCATCAATTAATACCAAATCAGGAGATTGCCCGGCGCGGGTAAACCCCGTTACTCCTCGTTTCGAAGAATGAGACCTTTTTTGAGAAAATAACCTCCTTAATGTTTTATCTTTCTTCAATATGCGGTATGAGACTTTTTGGAGTAACAGGGTAAATCTTCTTTTTAAAACCTCTTGAATCATTTCATAATCATCAATCCCTTTAACGGTTCTGATTTTAAAGCGCCTGTAATTGTCTTTGTCTGGAATCCCATCCTTAAAAACCACCATCGAGCCAACTGCTTCTCTGCCAAAAATATTTGAAATATCATAAGCCTCAATCAGGTGAGGAAAATTTTTTAACCCTAACCTATTTTTTAGTTCAAGGAGAGCTGAGTCGGACATCATATTTTCTCTTTCCTCTTTCCTAAAAATTGCTATTTCCTTAATATGCGATAATGCCCTCAGGCGGTCCCGGTACAAAGCCGCCTTCTCAAACTTGAGGCTTTGGGAAGCCTTTTTCATCTCCTTTTCAAACTCTCCTAAAAGCTTTCCAACTCTTCCTTTAAAGAACAGCTTTAATTTTTTCATAATCCCGAACTCGAGAGTATCTTTTACTATCTCCTCATACAATCGCAAACCAGGACGAAGTGCGCCTTTTTCCGAATACTTAATAGGGAAGATTCTGGATAAAACTTTCAAGGCTCTTCTTAAAGCTTTGGAGTCGGTATAAGGTCCATAGTATATGGCATTTGGTTCTTTTAAGGGTCTTCTCTTTAGACGAAGCTCAGGAATCTCATCTTTTTTGACCTTAACATACAAAAAGTTCTTTTCGTCTTTCCACTCGACATTGTATTTTGGCTTGTATCTTTTGATAAATTCGGACTCTAAAAAAAGAGCTTCAATCTCTGATTCGCATTTCACGAAGTTTATCCTGGCTGTATTTTTAATCTTTTGTTCGGCACGGGCATCCAAAACAGGTGTTTTAAAATGCGAGGAAACCCTGGTTCTTAAATTGGCGGCTTTGCCAATATAAATAACTCGCCTATTTTTATCCAAGAAAAAATAGACGCCGGGTTTTTGAGGAATTTTTTTGATTTGTTCTTTTAGTTCCATAATAAAAAATAGACAGTGTAAAATTCACTATAAATAATTAAAAGGTAACTTTCAACTATGTATAAATTAGATCATTTCTTTTAATGGCCTATAAGTTTTATTGTCTAACTTTTTATAAGTGTGCTGAATTTGATATCCCGGAGGGCTAACTCCAGAACTTCTAAAAGTATTCGATATCGCAGTTCCATTCTTAAAAGATAATAGCTTGTATTCTTTAAGGGTTCTAAAAAAGACTCTCAAAATACTGAAAGACATGAACCTTAAATCATCAAACCTTTGGTGTTTATGATCAAAAAAACCAACATTTGTTAGCTCTAATTTAGAAGATCCAAATCGTTTATCTAAAACAAACTGCATAAGTGTATAAACCTCCGCACTATACCCAGTACTAAATTTTAGCTCGGCAATCAACTTTCCATCCATAGCAACTTCACCTGAAGTAATATAAGGAATAAATTGAAGAACTTTCAGTTTCGGATGATCAATTACAGACATTAAAGGATGACATAACAGCTTATTTACCCTGCCAAACCCCTTTGGACGCCTGTAAACTAATTTAACAAGCCTAATTTTTGAAGGTTTAGAAATCAAAGGACCAAAGAGCCCTAATATATAATGCTCACCAAAGGCCTTTTCTGAAATATCTGCATCCAAAAAACCCACTAAGTTGTTTTTTAACTTGCCTTTAAATAAATTCTTTATGGCAAAATAAGAAAATTTTCTCATATTGGTGCCCTTTCCCTTTGTTCCTAAAACACCTTTATTCATATCTTTTGTTCCCACCTCCCTTGTCATTACAAGAGTTACTCCAATCCTTCTTGCCATCTTTGGTATAGGATCATCTTTCTCACCGTCATAAGCTACGGCGATTATATCTAAAAATCCAATATTTTGAAGCCTCTTTGCCATCTTGATTTCGTTTGAAAGTACTTTGACGCTTTCGGTCTTGATCGCAGGAAAGCACAAAATAATGTTCTGCTTGTTTTGAACTTTCTTTTTTAGAAGATTTTTCAATTCAAAAAATTTGTAGCCGTTAATCTTAACGATTCCGGTTTTATCCGAACAATTTTTTCCATCCATTTTATAACCTAAAGATTATTAGCAGGAAAGAAGTATACTCTTGATTTTTAAAATGTCAACTTTTTTTGAGCATCTTTTCTAAGTATCGACCTGTATAAGATTTTTTTGTCCTAGAGATATCCTCCGGAGTACCGGCGGCAACCAGATACCCTCCTTCCTCGCCTCCTTCAGGACCTAAATCAATGAGCCAATCAGCGGTTTTTACAACATCTAAATTGTGTTCAATAACTATAACAGTGTTACCTTTATCGACGAGTTTTGTTAAAACAGCAAGCAGTTTTTTTACATCATCAAAATGCAGACCAGTTGTCGGCTCATCTAGAATGTAAAGCGTCTGACCGGTTGATTTTCTGGAAAGCTCAGATGCTAACTTCACCCTCTGGGCTTCTCCTCCGGATAAAGTAGTTGCCTGCTGCCCCAGACGGATGTAGCCTAAGCCTACTTCATTTAGAGTTCCTAGTTTGTGTTTTATTTGAGGAATATTTTTGAAAAATTCCAGAGCCTGTTCTGCTGTCATATCTAAAATATCTGAGATGTTCTTTCCTTTGTAATAAATTTCCAGAGCTTCTTTGTTGTATCTTTTCCCTTTGCACTCTTCGCAAGTTACATAAACATCGGGCAAAAACTGCATCTCAATCTTTATGACTCCGTCTCCGCGACAGGTCTCGCAGCGTCCGCCTTTAACATTGAAACTAAATCTCCCGGGTTTATATCCCCGCATCCTGGCTTCTGGCACCTGGGCGAATAGCTCTCTTATTACGGTAAATACGCCTGTGTAGGTGGCGGGATTAGAACGAGGAGTTCTGCCGATTGGCGACTGGTCAATATTAATCACTTTATCCAGATGTTCGTCTCCGATTATCTCTTTAAATCTGCCGGGCACTTCCTGGGCACGATGAAATTTCATAGCCAAGTATTTTGCTAAAATTTCGTTTAAAAGCGTACTCTTTCCAGAGCCGGAAACTCCAGTTATGCAGACAAATTTACCTAAAGGTATGTTAATATTAAGATTCTTCAGATTGAATTCTTCTGCGCCAATTATTTTCAAAAACTTACCATTACCCTTTTTCCTAATATCAGGAATCGGGATTTCCTTCTCCCTTTTCAAATACTGCCCGGTGAGGGAATTTTTATTCTTCTTTATCTGGTCCGGTGTGCCGACTGCCACCACTTTGCCGCCATGGATACCTGCCCCTGGTCCCATATCGATTACATAGTCGGCTTCTAAAATTGTCTCTTCATCGTGCTCAACTACTAGAATCGTATTTCCGAGATCCCTTAAACGCTTGAGTGTATTTATAAGCATGGCATTATCTTTATGATGTAAACCAATCGACGGTTCGTCCAGAATATACAAAACTCCCATCAAGGAACTACCGATCTGTGTTGCTAGCCTAATCCTCTGTGCTTCACCGCCAGAGAGCGTCCCAGCTGATCTTGCTAAAGTTAGGTAGGAGAGCCCGACATTTATCAAAAACTCGAGTCTTTGGACAATCTCTTTCAAAATCTGGTGAGCAATTTTTTGTTCAATCTCTCTGAGTTTTAAATTCTTGAAAAATTTTATTATCTCAGTTATTGACAATTCGGTGATTTTGGTAATTGATTTTTCTCCGATTGTGACTGCCAGTGCTTCTTTTTTTAACCTTTTTCCCTCGCAATCAGGGCACGGCAAAACTCTCATATAGCGCTCTATCTCTCTCCTCATGTATTCGGAATCGGTTTCATGATATCTTCTTTTTAAGTTGGGTATCACACCTTCATAAGCTGTTGTTAGCTGTCTTACTCTCCCGGTATAATCCATATCAGCCTCAACATCATAAAGCTCACTGCCGGTGCCATATAGAACAATATCTCTTGCTTCTTGAGAAAGTTCTCCAACCGGAACATCGAGCGAGAAATGATACTTTTTAGCTACTTCTTTCAGAATCCTTTCAAACCAGGTCATTCGGGCGGCGGTTCTAGACCACGGTCTTATCGCTCCTTCCAGAATAGTTAGGCGGGGATTGGGCAGTACGAGACTTTTATCAACCTCGAGTCTCGTTCCCAAACCAGTACAAAAAGGACAAGCACCATGAGGACTATTAAAAGAGAAACTTCTCGGTTGGATATCGGGCATGTTTATACCACACTCCAAGCAGGCGAACTTCTCTGAAAAGAGGGTCTCTTTTTTAGTATCCATGTTATAGATACTTATTTCACCATCACCTAATTTAAGCGCGGTTTCTACAGAATCTGAAAGTCTTTTTCTGTTTTCTTTATCTATTTTTATTCTATCAACCACCACCTCTATAGTGTGTTTTTTGTTCTTATCTAAAGCGAGTTCTTCTTCGATGTCGTAAATCTTGTCGTCCACTTTCACACGCACATAGCCGGCTTTTTTTATCTCTTCTAAAGTATAGCGATGCTCGCCCTTCCTGTCTTTTATAACTGGAGCGATAACCATTATCTTGGTGCCTTTGGGTAAAGAAGCTACTTGTTCGACAATCTGAGATGGAGTCTGCCTTTTTATTTCTTTGCCGCAGTTTATGCAGTGAGGTCTGCCAATTCTGGCAAACAAGAGTCTCAAATAGTCGTAAATTTCGGTTACGGTTCCAACAGTTGAACGCGGATTCCTCGTAGTTGATTTTTGGTCAATAGAAATAGCTGGGGAAAGCCCTTCGATTTTTTCGACATCCGGTTTCTCCATCAGTCCTAAAAATTGACGAGCATAAGAAGAAAGTGACTCCACGTATCTTCGTTGACCTTCAGCATAAATTGTATCAAAAGCCAAGGATGATTTGCCGGAGCCGGAGAGTCCGGTGATGACTACAAATTTATCTCGAGGAATCTCTAAATCTATGTTTTTTAAGTTGTGCTCTTTGGCACCTTTTATAATTATTTTATCCATATGTTTGAATCTTTGAGAAAATTGGAGTAAACCCCGCACCCCGACCCGGGTCGGGGTGCGGGGTAAACAGAACTATTTTATAACATATGTCAAGAATGTTCAAGAGCTAAGGTGTATTTAAAAAACCGTCCCGATCTGTCGGGACGGTTTTTTAAATAATTGGAATCTTGTTGGATTATTATTCTTTAGACAGCCTCCTAATGCCATCTTCCAGGCTAACTTGGGGTTCGTATCCCAGCTCTTTTTTAATTTTTGTCAGGTCTCCCAGCTGGGTATAGATATAGGTTCCTTTTATAGGATTAGGAATAAAGCTCGGTTTTATATCTGTTCCTAAAACTTTGTTTATAATTTCAACCAACTCCAAAAGACTGTAATCTTTGCTCTCGCCGATATTGAAAATAGTGCTTCCAAATTTTTTGTTTGTCTCCATTGCTAAAATATTTGCCTTAACAATATCATCAACGTGAGTAAAGTCTCTCCTTTGGGTACCATCTCCATAGAGAATCGGCTGTCTTCCCGCCATCATCTCCCACAAAAATTGGGACGCCAAATTAGCAAATTTTCCTTTGGATTTTTCGCCCGGACCGTAAACACTCATAAATCTAAAACCAAGGCACTCTAAGTTATTAGCTTTGGCAAATATGTGGGCAGTATACTCCGTATCAAGCTTTGTTACGCTGTAATAATTCGGTGGTATAACCTTGTCGTCTTCCCTTAAAGGAGTTGGGTTGTTTCCATAAATAGAGGAGGTGGAAGCATAGATAACTTTTTTGGTGCCAGAATCCCGGGCGAATTCCAAGATATTGATAAATCCTTCTATATTATTTCGGTAGCAACCTTTAAGGTCTTCTTGAAACATCGGCGAAGAAGAGGAAGCCGCCATATGAAAAATTATTTCTGGCTTGCCGGCTTTTTCCAGGTCTTCTTTTTTATTGACATCACCAATGATTACCTGAATTTTGTCTTTAATATCTTTAACATTCTCCTTGGTACCCAAAAGCAGATTGTCTATAACACTAACTTCATGACCCATATCTTGCAAAGCTCTTGCCAAGTTTGAACCTATAAAACCCAATCCCCCGGTTACTAAAATTTTCATTTTTAAATTATTGTCCTTCCTCTTATTAACTGATTTTCCAGTGTTGCATCTTTTATAACACAACCGTCGTCAATTACACAATTCCTAATAACAGAATTTACAATTTTACAGTTTTCCATTATAACCGAATCTTCAATGGTAGAATCTAGGACCACTGTTCCGTCACATATGTAGCTTGAACCTATTATTTTTGAATTTTTAACCTCGGCTTCTTTGGAAATAATAGGCTTAGTCTGAAGTTTTTTATTAGCCTCAAGGTAAGCCTCAAAAGAACCTACATCAAACCAAAACCCCGAAAAGATAAAAGGCTCTATATCATGTGGCGTTTCTTTAACTAAGTGAGCGATAAGGTCGCCGGCATTATCTTTCCCTGTTTTAGCAAATTCCTTAAGTACACCTAGAGTTTCTTTTGGAAGAATGTAACAGAGAGTGGAAACCGTTGATGATTTTGGCTCAGAAGGCTTTTCTTCAAAATCAACTATCTTGTTATCTTTTATTTCAACCACGCCAAATTTTTTGGCGGCTTCTCTGTCACCTATATCATACACTGCCACCAGCGAATTGCCTTTAAAACTTTTTATAAAATCTCCTAAATCAAAATCCAAAATATTGTCACCTGCCAAAATTAAAAGGTCGTCGTCTATCTCGTGCTGGGAGATAGCATAACTCATAGCTCCTACTGCGCCCTTTTTGTCTTTTTCCGACTTTGAGGGTTCAGCTAAAATTTTTATCTTTCTGTCCCTAAAGTGCTTTTCTTTCCATTTCTCAAAATGCTCTTTAAACTGCTCGCTAGTTGAAATAATTATCTCCAAATCTTTGGGGATTTTTTCAACCAAGTGCGAGACTATCGGCTTACCGCCGACAAGAAGCAGGGGCTTGGTTCTTTTTTCCGAGAGCGGCCACAATCTGGTTGCGAAACCGCCGGCTAAAATTAATGCTTTCATATAAGTTTATAAGAATTTAAATTACTTTTAAGTTTTTGTATTTCGCATTTACTGCTAAGAAAACCTTCGCGCAGACCGAACGGGCAGGGTGTCCCGAAGGGACGAGTGAGGTCGAGCGAGAGTGCAATTTTCTCGCTGGGAAAATTGATAACGTGTTTTCGTGCAGTAAGTGCGAATAAAATTATTAGCAAACTTTTTAACATTTATCCCTTGAACTTTAAAATCTTTTTAATGGTTTTGAAAAGAATTGATAAATCCAGCCAGAAGGACCAGTTCTCTACATAAAAACTGTCTAAATCAAACATATCCTCGAAGCTGAGTTTTTCTTTTCTTTGAACTTGCCACAAGCCGGTCATGCCAGGAGTAACGAGTAATCTTTTCTTCAGGGCGTCTTCGTATTGTCTTACTTCTCTGCTGTATGGCGGCCGAGGACCGATAAGACTCATGTCGCCTAAGATAACATTAAAAAGCTGGGGAAGCTCGGAGATTTTGGTTTTGCGAAAAAATCTACCCAGTTTAGAAGCTCTCTTGTCGTCCCTGATTTCTGCCAAGTGCTTGGGTACTTCATCGTAATTATATTTTAAAGCGGTTTCCTCCTCGCCTTTGGGCAGAGTTCTAAAACGAAACATCTTAAAGTTTTTGTCTTTCAAACCATTATACCGGTTTTCTTTTACAAAAACCGGGGCTTTGAGGTTTTCAATTTTCAGAAGAATTGCTATTACAAGAAAAACCGGTGATAAGATAATTGTTAAAATTAAACTCCCGATAATATCCAACGTTCTTTTCACAGCTAGGTTCAAACCTGATAAAGGCGTATTCCTTAAATTCAAAAGAATCAAACTCCCCTTGCGTTCTTCTTTCAAATTTTTGGCGTAAACTCCGGCTATTAAAGGAATCATCTTGTAATTAATTTTATTGGCGCGGCAAAACATTATCAAATTCATCGCCTGTTCAAAATGGCTTGTCTGAACAATCCCTGTGATGTGGTGCTCCTTGGCGACTTCCGGTAAGTCTATAATCTTTCCCAAAACCGGCACCGCGTCAACCTCCTTGCCTTTGGAGATATTGTTATCAATTATCCCTACGATTTCCGTAGTCTTGATTATCCCCTTCTGTACTTCTTTTATAAATAATTGAGCGTTGGTGTCGCCGCCGACGAGCAGTAATTTTTCTCGTATAGGCATAATAAAAAATACTTAATGTATTTCCTAATTCTAGCAAATCCAGCTGATTTTTCAACTGGCTTGACATTATTATATATTTATTGCTAATATAGGAGTCTTTGTGTACCTTAAAAAGGAGTGTGATAATTATGGGAACTATCAAAGAAGGTGCAAGACAGGCAGTTCGAAATTGCCTAAAAATAAAACCCAAAGAAAAGGTTGTTATTATTGCTGACGAAGCCACGCTAAATGTAGCGCTAGTTATTAAAGAAGAGGTCATGAAAATCACAAAAGATATTCACTTTTTTATTATGGAGGATTTTGGGAAAAGACCCTTAACTCTACCCAAAGAGATAGAACTGGCATTAAAAGGAACGGATGTAAGCTTCTATATTGCCCAAAGTTTTGGAGGAAACGAACGAGTAACTTTTCGCAAACCCATGCTGGATATTATTGAAGCCAGCGGAAGAATAAGACATGCTCACATGATTGGTATTACTCCAGAAATTATGGAAACTGGTGTATGCGCCGACTACAGAAGGGTTCAAGAACTATGCCAAAGGGTCTACGAAAAAGTTAAAGATGCTAAACAAATTAGAGTTTTATCCAAAAGGGGGACGGATTTCACCGCAGAGTTTAGCCCTAAATTAAGATGGGTAATCTATGACGGAGATATAAAACCCGGGATTTGGGCTAATTTGCCGGATGGTGAAGTTTTTACTTCTCCTGCAGAAGTTAATGGAATAATTGTTGTTGATGGCTGCTTCGGTAGTATCTTTGATGACAAATACGGCTCCATCAAAAATACGCCAGCAACAATCAAAATAAGAAATAGCCGCATTCAAGAAATCCAATGCAAAAACAAAAAGCTTAAGCAAGAACTCCTAGAGTACACGAAAACCGATGAAAATAGCAATCGTGTTGGCGAGTTTGCCATTGGAACCAATGTTGATATTAAAAAACTCATTGGCAACATGCTGCAGGATGAAAAGTTTCCTGGAATACATATTGCTTTTGGCAACCCGCTTCCTTTTGATTCCGGAGCCGATTGGGACAGCGATACTCATCTGGATGCTGTTATCCAAAAACCCACCATCATTGTTGATGGTGAAACAATAATGAAAACAGGAAAGTTTTTACTTCAATATTAATTCACACGCCTCAGCAAAAGTTGAGGTTTTTTATTTATTTTTTAAAATTTTTATATATTCTTCGAATTCTTTGAGATACTTTTGGGGCCGGGTTAAAAATTCAAAAGCTTCGGGATGAAGAATTAAACTATCATACATCGGTTTGTGGTACGCAAAACCAAAACCTTCATATTTTTTTGCTTTTATTAAAACTGGCTTGAACTTGTTTTTATATTTCTTGTTTTTTAAAAATCCTTTTTCTGTTTCAAAAAAAACACCTCCACCTGCCATAGCAACAGGTTGATAGATTGCTTCAAAATTAGATGCCTGGATATTCGCCATAACTAAAGTTTCTTCGCCTGGATTTATGCTTATATGGCCAAAGCCTGGTGGAATAACAACTTTATCTCCATGATAAGCTTCAACTAAAAAAACATCTAAAACCTCTTGTGGCTCTTTCTCGAAGTCCACTTTCTGAAGAAGCCAATGAACCTTACCGTGAAGAACTTCATAAATTTCTGTATAGCTTACGTCGCTGCCGGGCACATTCGGGTGATAATGTCCGATAGTCTTATTGAATTCTTTACCGATTTTTTGGGCTGGAATTACTGTTATGTCATATCGCACATTATGCTCCTTAAAAATCTCCAGATCAGCGTGCCGCGATAGACCCCGATATATATAATAAAGCTCTTTCGGTTGAGAAACCTTCTCCATTAAAACGTCCTGCGCTTGCTCAATGGTTCTTATGTCAACCTCCGGTATCTCTATTGCATCTGACATTAAACAATTATTCTCTTCCTCTAAAGGAAGCCCGCTTATGTATTTTAGCTTCATTTAACTCCTTACTTTAGCTTTAAATTTTCTGGAAAGTGAGCTTATTATTTTTTGATGAACAGTATTTACCTCTTCCTCATTTAGAGTCCTTGAAGCTGATTGGTAAGTTACATGATAAGCAAGGCTTTTCTTGCCGATCTCTATCTGATGACCCCGGTAAATATCGAAAAGCTCGACTTCGGAAACCAAACCCTTGCCGACTTTATTTATCTCGTCTCTTATCCTTGCTTCTTCGATCTTTTCGTCCAAAGTAACTGCCAAATCCAAGACTACTTTGGGATATCTGGAAAATTGCTTAAAAATCTTTATCTCCTGCTTCTTTAAAAGCTCGTCAAAATCAATCTCTCCTACCACTACTCTGCTCTTAAAGTCGAATCTGCCCGCCACTTCAGGATGAAGCTCGCCCATTACTCCAATTTTTGCATCATCGGAAAGAATGCTGGCTGTCCTTTGGGGGTGCCAATACTCCTCTCCGTTCTTTGAGTGCTTTCGACCTGCGGCTGATCCCCCGTAGGGGGAGAAACTTATATTTTTTATTCCTAGCTCCCGGAAAAGACCTTCTAAAATTCCTTTAAGCTTGAAAAAACTGTCTTTTTTAAATAACCCTATTACCGAAAGCCTTCTTTCTTCTTGAGGATATTTGGAGCCGCGGTTTTTAAATATTCTGGCGATCTCAAAAATAGAAAATTCATCAAAGTTTCTGGCGTTGAAGTCAGCGGTCTTGACCATTGATGGAACCAGACTCTGTCTTAAATAAACATGCTCTGGGTTTAAAGGATTTTCCAACTTGTAGAAGCTTTTACTTGTCAAGCCAAATTTCTGCAAGAGGTCATCTCCGACAAATGTATAATTTGAAACCTCAGTAACTCCCAAGCCCTTTAGGATATCTTTTATTCTTTCTTCTGTCTCCACCTCTTTGTTTTTTGAAGGGGGCACTAACTCTTCGACCGGCGAGGTGGTAGGGATTTTGTCGTATCCTGAAATCCGCGCCACCTCTTCAATCAGATCAACCTCTTCTTTAATGTCACTTCGGAAGGTGGGAATCTTAACTTGAGTCTTCTTATTTTTTAGCAGAACTTCCATACCTAAAGAAGTTAGAGTTCTTTTTACAGTCTCTTCTTGCATGTTTTGACCAAGATATTTGTTCAATCGAGGAATTCGAAGTTCAATTGTCTTGGAGCTGACTTTTGAGTAATTTTTATCGACAACGCCCTTCATAATTTTGCCTTTAGCTAAATCAGTTATCAGCTCAGCCGCCCTGTCTAGAGCATCTTGGGTCATATCCGGGCTTAGGTTTTTTTCAAATCTGTTGACGGCTTCGGTTCGCAAACCCAGAATTCGGGAGGCTTTTCTTATGGAGACCCAGTTGAAGTTGGCGGATTCTAGAATTACTGTTTTCGTTCCTTCATCTACTTCGCTCCCCTTGCCGCCCATTACTCCGGCAACAGCTATTGGTTTTTTGGAATCAGCAATTACCAAGATATCTTTTGT
>CAYZYZ010000011.1:12365-21634 GCA_964482765.1 uncultured Candidatus Saccharibacteria bacterium
AATTTTATCAAAATCAAAAGCATGCAGGGGTTGACCCAATTCCATCATCACATAATTTGTAATATCAACCACATTGTTTATCGGTCTAATGCCCAAAACAGTGAGACGGTTTTTCAGCCATTGAGGAGATCCCTTAACGTCGACATCAGTTATAACTCTCGCCTCATAACGGGGGCAGAGATTTTTATCCTTAATCTCGACATCAAGATATTTTTCTATTTTTTTATCTTTGGCTTCGGAAAGCCTAATCTGCGGTTTTTTTATCTTCCTTTTAAAGATGGCTCCAAGTTCTCTGGCAACCCCGAGGTGCGAAAATAGGTCGGGTCTGTTAGACAAAACATCTAAATTCAAGACAACATCATCAAGCCCTAGCGCCTTGGCTACCGGGATGCCGGTTAAAGGAGAGCTTCCAAAAAATATTACCTCTTCTTCAAAATCCAACCCCATCTCCTTAGTTGAAGCAATCATACCTTGTGACTCAACTCCCCGAAGGATTTTCTTTTCGACTTTCAAACCAGTGGGGAGAGTTGCGGGCGCTACAACAATCGGAAGCTTATCGCCGACTTTTAGTTTAAGGCTGCCGAAAATTATCTGGATTGTTTTTTTGCCTACCAAGACTTTGGCCACAGAAAGACGATCTGTTTTGGGATGTTTTTTTATCTCTTTAATTTCGCCGACCAAAACTCCCTTAAAAAGCTTTTCAAAATCCACTATCTCCTCTACCTCCACGACAGACATACTAATCTTTTCCGCCAGCTCATGCGGAGACATTTTAATAGGTATAAATTCTTTTAACCAATTAAGTGAGATTTTCATAATCACTAATACAATCGCGAATTAAAATCGCTAATTTTCTCTAAATCAATTTTGGATTTTGAATTGTCATTTTGACTTTTGATTTTTAAACTTTTAATTTAGCTTTTTAAATCAGAACTGATTTAAAAAGCGCATGTCTGCTTTCATAAATTCTCTTATGTCATCAATCCTGTATTTAAGCATAGCTATTCTTTCAGGACCCAATCCAAAAGCAAATCCCGAAACTTTTTCCGGGTCATAGCCCACATTTCTAAGAACTTGGGGATGAATCATACCAGCGCCCAACAATTCTAACCAGCCATCTCCGCCGCAGGAACGGCATCCCTTACCGCCACAGATTACACAAGTAACGTCAACTTCAGCAGAAGGTTCAGTAAAAGGAAAAAAGCTGGGACGAAACCTTAACTTAATACTACTACCTAGAAGACTTTTCACTAAAGAAGTAAGGGTTCCTTTTAAATCTGAAAAAGAGATATTTTTGCCGACCACAAATCCTTCTACCTGATTAAAAACAGAGAGGTGAGTGGCATCCTCTGCTTCATATCTGTAAACCCTTCCGGGTACTAAAATTCTAAGCGGTGATTTTCTTTTTTCCATTACTCTTATCTGAACCGGGGAGGTATGAGTTCTCATTAAAAGTCCGTTGGTTAAATAATAAGTATCCCAAGCGTCGCGAGCGGGATGTTCTTTGGGAATATTCAAGGCTTCGAAATTATAGAAATCTGTCTCCACTTCCGGACCTTCAACAATTTCATATCCCATTGAGATAAAAATTTCCTTAATCTCCCTTATGAGTATAGTCATCGGATGAAGGTGCCCTAAAGGTTTAACTATGCCGGGTTGAGTCACATCAAGCCATTCTCCCTCAATTCTGCCTTGAATGACTCCTTTTTCTAGAAGAATTCTCTTCTTCTCTATCTCCTGCTCTATCTTGTTTTTTAAATCATTGGCTTTTTTACCAGCTGTTCTTTTTTCGGGTTCCGGAAGTTTGTGTAGATTTCTCAAAAAAGAGGTGAGCTCGCCCTTTCTGCCCAAATATTTAACTCTAATCGTTTCTAAACCGGCAATTGACTTGACACCGCCAATTCTTTTTAAAGCCTCTTTTTCGATTAATTTTAGTTTGTCTTCCATTTTAACTCCTTGCTTTATCGCCTTGCTAAAAAATATGCTTCCAAAAGAATTATTGATAAAACAAATAAAATGCCAACAAACAAATGCAGGAGTCTCAACGCTTGCAGGATTAGAAGTCCGGAAATAGAGATTGATGCTAAAATTGCTTGTCTGAATGAAATAGTGATATTTTCATAATAATATTCATTCTTGGTTGAAAGGAGTCTTAGATAGAATCCAGCAATGGTTAGCGTGCCTACTAGAGCAAAAAACAAACTTGTAAAAAAACTTAAAAAGCCGACTGTACCGGCGGTACGGGGATCTAGATTAAATAAGGTTAAAAGCCATGCCACCCAGCAAAGAATAGTAGAAATACCTATTCCTAAAAGATAACTGGAAAGGGTCATAGATTCTTTCTTATCTCTTTGTTAACTTCCTTTAACAATTTTTGCGCCATAGGAGCATAAGACCTATCAATAATTGTCCTCTTTACATCTTCGGCTCTCTTCTCTAGATTAGAAAGCTCCCTCGCCTCCTGTCTTGTCTCGGCAATCTTTTCTTTCAAAAGCGCTTCCTTATCTTGTATCAAAGGTCTGGCTAAAAGTTTTCTCTCGATATCTTTAAGTTCGCTTTCTCCCAGTTCTTTCTTCCCTTCAAATTCTTTGAGCTGTTCGAGGTTTTTCTTAAAGAGGTTTCGCTCCCTCGACACCTGCTCATTCATCTTCATCTTCACATTAACTTTGTGGTCATACCTCATCTCTTTACCGCAAACTGGACAGTTGGGCTCAGGGTTTTCCAAAAGAGATATTTTGGTAATAATTTCATCGCCTCGTTTTTCTATGTTTTCATTGACTTGTTTTAATTTTTGGATGCGCGAATCGAGATCCTTCAAAAATCGTTCTTTTGAGAGTTTCTCTTCTTCAAGCTGCTTCATCCCTTCTTTTTCTTTCCTCGAAATCTCCAGCTCTTTCTCCATCTCTGCTATCTCTTCTATTTTCTTTTCTAGATTGGAAACTTTAAAAGAAAGCATCTCTTTTTCCATCATCAGTTTCCTCTTTTCTAAATTGATGGTTTTTTCGAGATCCTTTTTGGTTCTTTCTAATTTTGCTATCCAATTCATTAAAATATTCTATTAACACTAATAAACGCTAAATAATCAACTTATCACCACGAATATAATTTTAGTGTTGATTCGTCCTTTTGTGGTATTTCGTGTACATAAAATACATTCTTATATTACTCCTCTAGTTGTGGTTTATCAACCTCAGCTAATTCTGCCGCCTTCTTCTCTTTTTCGGAAATTTTGGATATATCTTTATCAATTTTCTTAAACTCCTTGACTGCAGTGTTGTACATCCCGACTGTGGTTCCCAAGCTGGAGCCCATTTTCTCTAAATAAGCTTCGTAAGAAAAGAGGTGTTTGGACAAATTCTCTACATTTTTTATAACCTCTTTTACTGATTCCTCAATCTGAAGCGACCTTAAACCCTGCAAAACAGTCTGGAGATAAGCGGCAAAAGAGGTTGGCGAAACTATTATCACCTTTTTCTCCTTGAAAGCGTATTCTATTAAGTCTCGGGTTGAAACTTTTAAAGTTCCCACCTGATTTACCAGAAGATCGTAATAAATGCCCTCGGAAGGTATAAACATAAAGGCAAAATCCATAGTTTTTTCCTGCGGACGGATGTATTTGGCGGTCTCATCAATGCGGTTTTTCAAATCCTGCTTAAAATCTTTCTGAAGTTGTTCTTTCCTTGTCGCATTTTTCTCTTCTATAATTTTATTGTAGTTCTCCAGTGAAAATTTGGAGTCAATGGGAATAATTTTGTCTTTTACAAAAATTACCGCATCAACCGTGTCGCCGTTTTTAAACTGATACTGCATCTGGTACTGTCCGGGATGGAATAGGTTTTTAAGAATAGTTTCCAGATAATACTCGCCCAAAATTCCGCGCTGTTTGGGATTTTTTAAAACATCCTCCAGGCTCTGGAGCTGTTCGGCAAACCCGACAACTTGTTTATTGGTATCATCAAGTTTGGTGATTTTTTCGGTAAATTCCTTAACGGTATTGGTTGAGGCGTGAATTGCTCTTGCGGATTCGGTCAAGCCGTTTTGAAGCTGGGACGAGATCTGGCCCAACTGCTGTTGAAACATCAGCATGCTCTTATCGTCTTCTTTGGGCTTTAAAGATTCCAGTTTTTTATTCAAAAATAAAGCCACGGCTATAAAACCGGCAATTAGTATTAAAGCAATAATCAATATTTCAGTATTCATAAGATTATCCTATAAAAATTATAGCAGAAATCTGGTATAAAAAAAGCGGTCGCCTCGGGCGACCGCTTTTTTAAAGTTTCGCATCTAGAAAACAAATTGTCCTAAATTCTTCAAGTTCTTGACTTGTTCGTCTATCTTCTTCTCTAAATTATCAAGCTTTTCTGAATCTTCTTTGTATGTTTTGTTAAGCGCCTCCTCGGGAGATTCAACAGTTGCCATCTTGCCGAAAACTGACTCGAAGTCTGTAGATAAAGACACCATACCTTCGTAATCTCCGGCTTCAACAGCGGTTATTGATTTACCAAGAAGTTCTGACAAGCCTTCCAGGATTTCCTTCATTATTTTGTTCTGTTCTTCAAGACCTTTGGGGGCTTCCATTGATTTCATCTTTTTCAAGCTGTCATCAACTTCTTTCTTGGCATTTTTGAGCGAAGTTACTAAACTTTCGGGAGAACTGGAATCCGTGGAAAAAATTTTGGAAAGGTCCTCGCCTATCTTCTCAATATCTTCTACCCACCCAACAGCTGCCTCCATTTCACCGGCTAAATCCTTAGACAATGTAAAATACTCTTTAAGATTGGACTCAAGTTCTTTGGCTTTTGCTGGAGCTTTTGTTTTGTTTAATTCCTGAAGGTTTACTTCCGATTCTGATTTTATCTTATTGATAGCTGTTTTGCCTTCTTCAACACTCTCGGCTTTATCGGTAATTTTTCCCCACTCTTTTATCTGTTTAGACATCTTCTCACTTTTTTCCGTATAAGATTTAATCTGGGTGCCATTCCAATAGCCGTAACCCAAAACTCCGGCAGCAACAACTACAATTGCTACAATAACATAAATAATTGTTTTTGAGCTCTTACCAGATGGAGCTGGTGCGGCTTGAGGTTGAGGCTGGGGCTGAACTGGCTGCGGTTGAGGCGCTGCTTCTGGCGCTGGAGCTGGTTGGACTGGAACCTCGGGTTGTGGTTGAGGAACCGCTTGAGGCTGTTGTTCCGGCTCTGGTGCAGTTTTTTTCTTAGGCATTTTCCTCCCGAGCCCTTGCTTAAATTTCTTCCTTGGCGAGGTCGAGGCCCCGCACTTAAATTTTTAAGTGAGGGGCGCTTAGTTAGTTAGTTTTTTAATCTTTTTATTATTTTATCTCTTTTCAATAAAAAAACCAAGTAAGTTTTTACCCTGTTAGATATTTATAAGTTACTTGTTATTCATTAAATATATCTAACGGAGTTTACTTGGTGATAAATTAATCTTCAAACGGGCTTTTGAATGATTTTTTCTTGAGCTAGATTTATTAGAACTTGAACGTTCCCACTCCTTGATAATTCTTCTATTTCTTCTCCTCTGGGAAGCTCTATTCCGAATTCCTCTTCAATTTCCTTTATTATGAATAAGAAATCTACTGGCCATTTTGCATTCGGATAATTTATCCTTATTTCCTTATTTCTTGAAAAGTAGTAAATTCTTTCTTCATACGGAAACAATTATTAACAATCTCTAATACTCTTTCCTTCATATCCATTCTAATCACTCTCCTCTGGTTTGTTATGATCTTTTAATTCTTTTACAGAAAAAATTCCCAGCATAAAAAAGCATCCTTGAATGAATCCTAACCATCGGCAGGCTTTTTCTATTCTGTCTGTCCCTATATACTCTTTTGCCTGCCAGCACATCCAATAAAGATGGTTAAGCGTTTTTTTCTTATTGGCTTTAAACAATTCAGTGGTGAGTTTTTCACTTAGGTCATTTATGCGGATCGGCTCATAACCGTTTTTCTTCAAAAAATCTATATAAAAATCAAAAACTTTCCCTAGCTGTTCAGGAGTCATCAAATCACCTTCTTTTTAATGTACAATTATTAAATATTATACATTTATAAGAGAGAACAATAAAATAGCGAGCTTGCTTTTTACTGTCAGCAAATTAATCCTTAGGCATTTACTCTTTTTTGCCCCAGTATTTATCGGCTTCTTTTTCCATCTTGTCTAGTCTAGTGTAATAGTCGGAAAATTCATTAAGATGTGCTAGAGCAATCTTTCCTGTCATTAGAGGATCATCATCAGTTACATTGGTTTTCGGATTCACTGTGCCGTGTTCGAGCTCCACATCCATTCCCATCCTGAACTGTTCAATACCCCACTTTGACCAATCAATGCCTGGTTGTTCACCAATCTGTTTAGCTTCTTCACTTGAAAAAGACTTTTTTGATTCTCCACCTCCGCTTAAAGCTTCGGTGGACTTCACTTCGTTTCGCATTTTTAACTCCTGAGGCCTCGAAATATCTATCACATTTGCGAGGCCAAGACCCCGCACTTAAAAATTTAAGTGCGGGGTAATTCAAAATTTTATATACTTCTCCCAATATTCGTAAAGTTCCTTGGTGGCTTTTAAGTCACCGACATTGTATCTGGCAATTTCCAGATATTTTTTTTCTTTAAACAATTCGCCCACATTATCACCGGTAACCCCTTCCTCTTTAGGACTCTTTATGCCAAAAAGCCGGCTCCATAAATGGAGATTTCCCTTTTTCCTGACAGCCCCGTAAAAATTAAGCTGATCTAATAAATCAACATGCTTTGCGCCGAACTTTTGGCTCTCCAGATATCTATTAGACATTAAATTTACTGAAGGTTTAACTTTATTAAAAGCCGACCTTATGATTAAAAACGGCGCGTCAAAAGCCCTTCCGTTAAAGCTTATGAATTCGTCATAATTTCTCGCACCCTCCCAGAAGTGCTCTAACATCTCTTTTTCGCTTAAAGGCTTGTATTTTATGCCTTCTTCTTCGCTTTCTTTGATGTTCTCACCCGGGGCTTGAAAATAAACAACGCCTTGATTCTTGTCGTAATCCAAAACGCCGATAACAACTATTTCGCCGGTTAAAGGAGAAAAACCCAAACCTTTTTTCATATCTTCTAGGGCCGCTTCATATTCCTCTTCGCTTGAGGATTCTTTTTTAATCCAGCGAGTAAGAGACTCCTGGGTTGTCTCGTCGAACGAATTAAAGTCGTATCCTATAGTCTCAATATCAAAAACTAACCGAGCCATATTAAACCTCCGCCTCTTTTACGACAGCTCTATACCTACAGAAGTCGCAGTTGAGGCTTGGTTTGGGAATCGTATCACTTATCAAGACTTCTTTAATCTCTTGGAGCTTGCCTTCTACCCAGGAATCGTCGCCTTTGTAGGGGATAATCTTTACATCAAATTCAAGTTTGCCGTCAAAAGATTCCTTATCTGTTATGCCATTGCAGTAGACGAAATAGCCGGTATCAGAAACTTTAAAATTATTTTTTCTGAAAAGCCACTGATAAAACTCCATCTGGCGCTTGTAGCTCTCCTGCCACTCGGCATCGATAGAAACTTCGCCGTCTTTGGCAGTGGCTTTATAGTCCACAATAATGAATTCTTCCTGCGGATTAACCCAGATATCATCAATCCCACCGGTTACTAAAAAATTGGTCGGCTTATGGAGAAACTGAATTCCGCCCCTTAAAGAATCCCGCCACTTGTCAATCTCTTGGTGGGCTAAAGGAACAGCGTTAATGCCATAGGCTTCCATTAAAGGATGAGCGGTTTTCCCGCGATGAATATCAAACTCTTTCTTTAAGAGTTTATCAACTGCGGCATTCAAGGCAAAGGGTGGACCCGAGGGTTGGCTTATACCGAGCCGGCGGTCAAGATAAAAACATCGCGGACAATTAAAAAAATCGTCAATCTTGGAGCGACTCAATCTAAATGGCTCTCTATCTTTAGGATTGAATAAATTTCTTGTTCGTTTGGGATTATAATAAACGGACATATAAACATTGTACCAAAAAATTGTTCAAAATCTAAGGCTCAATTGGTGCTGGAACAATCATCGTCTCTCCGTGCCAATGCTGAACTGCCTCAGGTTTAAGTTTAACAACCTTTTAGTAACCTGGGGTTGGAGAAACTCTATCAACAAAATCAGAAGCACTATTGGTATCTTTGCCATCTGGATTTCTTTCTAAAGAATGTCCTACTGAAACATCGGGGCAGGAAGGAGAAAAAGCCGTGGTATTGATTCCATAACTCATATCATCAATAATATTGTCTGCCTTATCCTTCAAATAAACATAGTCGCCATTGTTTTTAAGCCAGCCCGCGCCAACACTACCGCCTAGATTAATTGTCAAAACAGAAGGGTCACCCCAGAAATGCCAGGTATCATTATCATGAGATAAAAGAGCAAAACCATGCGCGGGTATGGAAACATTCGGATTAATAGTAAACTCTCTTGAAGAATTACCAATTTTGTAATCCTTAATGTCAACAGCAAAGTTATTCGGATTATAAAGCTCAATCCACTCGTTTTTGCCCTCCTCCTCTGTTTTTACCCCATCTCCATGCGGATAAGTCCGTGCATCAACATCATAATAAACTTCATTAATAACAACATTGCTCCAGTAGCCGGTTGAAAACTGGTTGCCCGAAATCCTTACTTCGTCTGAAAAGTAACTTCCGGTAGCTCCGACCGAAGCCGCCAAAACCGCAAACATAATAAATAAACTTTTTAAAATATTTTTGCTCATTTTTTCCCTCCCTTTTTTAGTTCTTTAATAATATTTCTCGTCTCTTCGTAAATAATAATCGTGGCGGGAATGATTATTAGAATTATAAGTCCGGGCAGAGTTCTGGCAAAACCTACTGGATAACCAAGGTAAGGAATGGAAAATAGAACTTTACCCACAATATTAGCCTTAAAAATTGGGGCAAAATCCGGGGCATCGTTGGCATCGCCCTTGGTTTTGTAGGTTATAACTCCTTTCGCTTCATTTATCTCTACAATGCGGTGAGTAGTAGTCTTTTTAGAATCATCTCCATTTTTGTAAGTTACAATGTCGCCTATTTTATATTCAGCAGTTGGCTTAACAACTATCATACTCCCTGCCTTCATAGCCGGTTCCATTGAGCCTGACTGAACCGTCATAAGTTTGTAATTGCCAGGAAAGCTAAAAGTAGAGAAAACCACTAAAAGTGCAATAACAATGATCAGGCTGTAAACTCCAAAACTTACAACTTTACCAACTTTCTGCCAATTAATTTTAATT
>CAYZYZ010000012.1:0-21216 GCA_964482765.1 uncultured Candidatus Saccharibacteria bacterium
TATTTTATATGCAAGGATAGCATCCAAGAAGTTCCATACAAAGCATCATGAGTATTTTCCGGGTTTACAGACGATTGCTTGGGCAATTGAGCAGGTGAGGGCCATAAAAAGAGGAAAAGAAATTCAGAAGGGCAATGATGCTGTTTTTCTGTTCCATGCTTACATTTCGGGTTATACAAAAGAAATTATTACCTGTGACGGCATTGATGAAATCATGGGCGGTTATTGGGATCATTGTGACCCAGACAATAATTTCCGGGGAAACCAGAAAGCTGCCTTTAAATATCACTGGCAGAAATTAAAGCCCCATCACCTTGAAAATTTAGAGATAATATCAAATCTTTGCCGCGTGGAAGTAAAACTTTCCTATCTTCAAGAGGATTTTGTAAAGTATGCAATTACCATTCCTCTGAAAGACCGCACTGATATTGATGAAAGCAAAAAACCACTGAGAGTTCTTGCTCGAAAATACGGCATTCCCAAAGAGATAATAGAGAGAAAAAAACTTGGCTTTTGCGACGCCCTAGA
The DNA here is from genome assembly GCA_964482765.1 of uncultured Candidatus Saccharibacteria bacterium. Taxonomy (GTDB): domain Bacteria; phylum Patescibacteriota; class CPR2_A; order CG2-30-33-46; family CAYZYZ01; genus CAYZYZ01. Next base: position 529 of record CAYZYZ010000012.1, read on the forward strand.
CGCAATAAACAGATAAATATAACCCTTTCAATCGAGAGGGCCTTTTTTTATTCCTTGTGCCTGATGCCTGATAACTGGTTGCTATTTTTTAATGCTCTTTAGTACTCTCGCCTGCCTTCTAATGCTCTGATGATGGTTACCTCGTCGGCGTATTCCAAGTCTCCGCCCATAGGCAATCCTCTGGCAATTCTTGTTATTTTTACTTTGAAAGGTTTTAGTACTTTTTGGATATATGCGGCTGTTGACTCCCCTTCCAGCGAGGGGTTCGTCGCCAGTATCACCTCTTTTATACCTTTATTTTTAACCCTGCCAATTAGTTTATCTATAGTTAAATCATCAGTCGTCACACCGTCTATAGGAGAAATGGCGCCTCCTAAAATATGATAGACGCCCTTAAACTGGCCGGTTTTTTCCAAAGCAGCGGCATCAAGAGATTTTTCTACCACCATAATTTGAGATTTATCCCTGTCTAAACTTTCGCAGATATCGCAGGGATTTTTGTCTGATATATTACAACAAGAAGAACAAACCTTTAAATTTTTCTTGAGATTTTGGATAGCCTGTGAGAGTTTTTCCAAATCTTCATCTCTTTTTTTAAGGAGATGAAAAGCGAGCCTTTCAGCAGTTTTGGGACCAACTCCCGGCAATTGAAGCAGTTCTTCTATAAGTTTTTTAACAGATAGTGGGAGAATTTTCATTTAAATACCGGGTATGTCTAAATCGCCCATTTTGCGCATTTTTGAAGCTGCCACCTGCTGAGCTTTACCCAAGGCTTCTATAAAAGCTTCTTTTAGCGATTTTTCCAGCTGGAAAGCATTATCTTCTGAAAGAAGAGAGGGATCGATTTTTATTTCCTGCGGCTTGAATTCGCCGGTCATGACAACTTTTATCTTTCCTCCCATTCTTTCCGCTTCCACAGTTGTTTGTTTTAGCTCCTGCTGAATTTTTCTTAGTTGATACAATTTTTTCATCTTGTCGAACATAATTTATTTCTCCTTTAAAATTAATTTTAATTTAACTATATAATAAGTAAGCTTCAAAATTTTAAATCTTCTATGTGAATCTAAATGACAAAATTCAAAATCCCAATTTCAAATTATTATTTTTTGACATTTAGTCATTTGACATTCATTTGGCATTTGAGTTTTGACATTCGTCATTAATTTGGTCAATACTTAAATATCAAAATTGAGTGTCCGATTGTTGTTAGTGGTTTTTTATCCTTCAGCCACTCATATTTATTTTGAGCTCTGGACTGTTGGAAGTAAGTTGCGCTTATTGCATAGTAGCCTTTTTCTGGCGCTCTTTCAACGTTCCAGGAGATATACCTTGAGCCCAAATAATATTCAGGATAATCAGCTCCACCAAAATACTCAACCCTTATTTTATCAATATTATTTCTTTCTACATATTTGGCAAGTCTCTTCATATCCTGGCCCCAATCCAGATTTGAGTCAGTAATATAACGCATGCCGTTTTTGGGTCCGCCGATTAGCTCATTAAAATAAGTCAGATAATAGGGATAGGTTTTTACTGATGAAATGATTCCCCACACTATCAAAGCAAAGAAAATCACTGAGAAAACAGTATTGAAGTTTATTTTTCTTGAAAAGAATAATTTTAAATCCTTTAAACTGACCTGCTCAGCAATGAAACTTATAAAAACATAAAGAAGTGGAAAAATCGGCAGGAGGTAGCGGATGCCTAGATTTATCTTGGTTGTTAGAGCAAAGAAAATAAAGATAAAAACAGGGACCAAAAGAATAACTTTTGCTTTATGTTTTCTTTTTTTCTGAGCCATCCAGAAAATAGGGCTTAAGGCGATAAAAATCATAGTCGGTACCGCGGTTTTTACAAAAAAAGCTACTATGTAATAATACCACCAGCCGTTTGAAACCTGCCCCAAGAGAAAGGATGCATGACCTCCTGTTGCATGTTGCTGAACCATAAAAAATCCCAGCATATAGTGTCCCAATGGCCTCATGAAAGGAATTCCGGCAATTTTTAAAAGCAGATCTTTAATAGGTCCGTTGTCTAATCCGGCTTCCATTGATTTTATAAAAACCTCTTTCGGCATATTTATTGTCTGAAATGCATAGACAATCCAGACAATGAAAAGAGCTCCTAATCCTGCTATAAAAAAAGTAAGTAGGAATCCGAATAATCTTCTAAAGAATCCCGCATTAAAAAATCTAGTGAACAGAAGCGACCCCTTTTTAAATGGTCTCGGCCTTATTACAAAATACAAACCTACAATTAGATAAGTGATAATGAGTATCGGCGCCGAGAATTTAGTAAGAAGAGCAATGGCAAGCGTTACAGTAACCAGAAGAAGTCCCTTTTTTGAAGGTTCTTTCAAAAACTTCCATAAAAAGTAAAGATTGATAAATACAGTAGCCGCTATTCCCAGATCCGTGGTTATAAAACGACTGTGAGCAATGATATTGGCATCAAAAGCATAAAGAGTTAAGGCAAACAGACCAGCTTTCTTGCCATATAATTCTTTAGCCCACAGATAAACAAAATATCCTAAAAGAATTGACAGTAATACAACCGGTAATCTCCCCAAAAATAGCATCAAATCAGCATTGTTGCCTGGAGTTTTGTAGAGAAATTCGCTTCCCTCAGACCACTGGTCGTTTATCGGTTTTTGGAAGTGGTTTTGGGGCAGTTTGGGATTTAGAAAAAGCAGAGGAACCGCTGCCAAGTCCTTTATGAGAGGTGGATGTTCAGGATTAAGCCTGTAATCCCCTGTTTTAAAGTAAGAGTAACCAGCAGTAATATGGGGTACCTCGTCTCTTATAGCCGAGTCCCCTGCCATAGAGGTTACTGCAGCAATAAACATAAAAAGCAGAAGAAAGAATACAATGAATTTTTGGGATTTCCAGATAGGTGCTCGATTAACTCGCACACTATCTTCCTTCGGACAGCACCTTTTGAAAAGGTGCTGGGTCGCATCAGGATTATACCTATCTGAGTCCCGCACCTTGTCCTTAAAGGTAAAGTGCGGTCTAAATTTTAATTTATTAAAATTTAGATGTGATATTATATTTATAACCTTGCTCATTATTTTATTCTACCCCGTTAGATAGTTTTTATAAAGGAGTTAAAGATATTGAAATAACTTATCTAAATATGATTACTCATTAGATATAAGAAATTTGTAAAGCTTATCTTATAAATGAAAGCATAATTATCTAACGGGGTCTACAAAATAGATCACGAAATTGGTAGATACAGCAGAAGTTTTAACTTCGGAAGCTGAAATTTTTTTGGCTTGAGGATTTTTAACTAAAAGCTCTTTGATTTGTTTATCGTCTTTAAGGTCAGTTATTATTGTCTGGCCAGAAATTTTAAGTTTTGAAATATCTTCTGTATTCAAAAATTTCACGTCGGATTTTTTATAAGTTAAAAATTTTATAGTTTGGGCTTGCACCGGAAAACCATCAACTAGAGCTCCTCCTTCATTTATAACTACATACTTTTTAAAAGATGGTGAGAATTCGTTTAAATATTTGGCGATTTCAACATAGCGAGTCGTAAATTGGTTGCGTACCTCGTCTCTTTTTGCCCAAGCGAGGAAATACAGGTTAAAATCAAAAATCATAATAAAAAGAACTAGAATCACGCCGGTTATTTTTGCCAGTTCCCTTTTTTTCTTAGCCAGATTAGAAAAAGCATATGCTGCACCAATACCAGCCATTACGAAAGCAGGAACCATTGCGCCAATTGCTCGCAAAGAATGCGGCATTCCCTCTTCTGTAAGAATCGCCGGTATAAGCATTACAAAGAATATCGAGAGCATCAAAACCAGCGGCACTTTAGAGCGAAAATCCCCTCTTTTTAAAAAACTTGTTACCAAAACTAATAATCCTATCAAGAAAAATATTCCTACAAAAGGATTAAGCTGTGGCGTACCGGAAAAATTATGCCTCCAGTTAGGATCACCATAAAAGTTAAACATACCCAAAGAAAGAGCGGTAGTTTTAGACAACGTTCCAATGAAATTTCCTTTGTTGACTTCTGGATTGAGTATAGAAACCTGCCCTGTTCTTAAGGCTGCTTCCTTGGATTCAAGCTGATAGACGGTTATCGGATAAGCAATCATCAAAAGAACAATAAGAAATATAGTTAAACCTTTCCAACTCTTTTTAAGTAACCTGAAGTCTTTTAAAGCTAGGTATCCAAAAAGTATTACCAGTATAAGAGGCGCTATTTTGAATGATATATAAGTGTAAAATCCTAAACCAAAAAAGACGCCGGCTATTATAAAATCCCAGAAAGATTTTTTTTCATCCCCAAATTTTCTTAAAAGAAAATAAAAAGAAAAAACCAGGATAAACGGCACCATAATAGCCCTAAAACCGATTCTAGATAGATTAACCGCCCAAAACCCTGTTGCCATAAACAAAGAAGCAAAAAGCGCTGAATTCTCGTTAAAGAGCTCTTTTACCAAAAGGTAAACTCCATATACCGTTAGAACGCCTATTATTGAGCCGACTAATTTTAACTGCCAGACGCCGGCACCGAATATCTTGAAAGAAAGAGCTATTAAATTTATAAAAAACCCTTCCCTGCCATTATTAGCCGGATAGAAAATCTTCCAGTTTCCTGTTTCGTTGGCATAAATTGCGTCAGTGCCATTAGTGGCTATATCCGGATACAAACCCGGAGGTACATTGTTTAACTGCCAGAAACGAAAAAAAATCGCAATTAAAACTATAAGAAGGATTAAATACTTCTTTTTATAAAACCTTTTCCAGGTCTTTCTCATCTTTCTTTTTTGCGTTTTTGTAAGCGCCGGATATTAGGTACCACTGTATTTGAAATATCTCTAAAATTGATTTTATTGAGTCAGATAAAGCATTTACTTTGCTCTCGCCCACCTCGTGCCACCAGACCGGGATTTCTAAAACTTTATACTTTAATTTTCTTGCCAGTACCAAAATTTCTGTATCAAAGCCGAATCCGTCTAATTTTTGTACCGAAAATATTTTTAAAGCCGCCTCACAAGAGAAAAGCTTTAACGGACAACGAGTGTCTTTGTAGTTTAAGTCCAAGAGAATCAAAAACAACAGGTTGCCGCCGCGGCTTATTATGGTTCTTATGATGTTTCTTTTGCCAGTCTCGTCACCTTTTACGTAACGTGAGCCAATGACAATGTCATATTTGTCCTTTTCTTTTAAGAGTTTGTCGATTTGTTCAAACGGTGCGCCATTATCGGCGTCAATAAAGCACATATATTCACCCCTTCCGGTGAGCATGCCTATTCTTACCGCTTCACCCTTTCCTCTGATATTGTGTCCTTCGATTAAATGAAGATGCTTGAATAAATTATTTTTAGAGTTTATTACTTGAATCGTTTTGTCGCTACTTCCGGAATCAACAACAATAACTTCGGCGTCATAATCTTTTGTTTTTAAGTGTTTAGCCACTGCTTCCAAGGTTTCGCCGATTCGATGTTCTTCATTATGGCAAGGGATGATAACAGTTAAAAAAAATTTTTCGTCCATTTGTTTCCTTTTTTAATTGATAATACAGTTGTTTTATTTTTTAAATACAAAAAATTTATACCCTATGAAATTCCACGTCATTGCGGATAAAGAGCCTAAAGCTGCAGCTATATTTGCCCAGAGTTTTGGGCTTATACTTGCTGAAAACGATGGACCAACAAAGACAACAAGCGAAGCCAGCAAAACATTAACCCCCAATCCAATGATGCTGACTAATGCGAATTTTCCCAATTCGCTCGCTTCATCTTTAGTATCTTTTTTCGCAAAAACCCAGAACTTATTCCAAAAATAGCTGTTGGTAACCGACAAAACAAAAGAAATTCCTTTAAAGATAGAATAAAAAATACCCGTGCTGATACTAAAGACTAAAATAAAAAGGTTCAAGAAACCAAAGTCAACAAGCCAGTTTAAGCCCCCCGCTTCCCCGAATTTCCCAAATTGATAAAAGAACGGAATTTTAGAACCCAAGATTCGAGCTATAAAAATTCCCACAATGCACAAAGGAACAAGTACAATGAATGGTGCCCACAATGATACGCTTAACTCAAGATTAATGATTACAATTAAAGAAAAAATAGAGGCTAAGATACCAATAACAGCGGCTGCCAATAAGTCAGTTTTTAATTTGTTCATAAATAATGCCGTTTATTAATTCTCAAAAAATTATAACATGAAATAAAAAAAATCCAAAACTTGATGCCTGGAGTTTGGAATTTAGAATCTAGTATCTTGAATAATATTAAATTAAAGTTATAGGTTTATCGTTTTCGCTACCTGTATCGTCATAGGTTATAGTTATACGTAAGACCAAGACCTAAAACCATACGGGTTGCCACAACTTATAACTAAGACTTATTTTACTTTTTTATATAATTTCGGCTTTGTGCTTCTTTTCTAGATTTTTGAATTTCATCTGTTCTGGTTTAAAGAAAAGTTCTATCTGTCCCACCGGTCCGTTTCTATGCTTTTTGATAAGTATGTCGGCTATAAATTTGCGGTCAGTATCCGGCTTATAATAATCTTCTCTAAAGATAAACATAACAACATCGGCGTCCTGCTCAATTGAGCCCGATTCTCTTAAATCTGACAATTGAGGAATTTTATCAGGACGTTGCTCAACGGCTCGGGAAAGCTGGGACAAGGCAACTACCGGTATCTCAAGCTCTCTTGCCAAACCCTTGAGAGAGCGGGATATCTCCGAAATCTCTTGCACCCTGTTTTCTGAATACCTGCCCTCCATCAACTGAAGATAATCAACAACTACTAGTCCAAGCCCGTGTTCTGCTTGCAACCGTCGAGCCTTGGTTCTTATTTCCATCACATTAGTGCTGACTGAGTCATCAATGAAAATAGATGCCTCAGACAACACTCCCATGGCGTGTCCGATTTTAGGAAAGTCTTCATCAGAGAGGTTACCGGTTCTAAGTTTCCAGGAGTCAACCCCGGCTTCGGAGCACAAGAGCCTGTCAACCAACTGCTCCTTGGACATTTCTAAGCTGAATATGCCTACGGTCAGCTCCTCTTTTATAGCTATGTTAGTAGCAATGTTTAACGCCAAAGAAGTTTTGCCCATTGATGGTCTTCCTGCCAAGATAATAAGATCTGAACGCTGGAGACCAGCCAAGAGATTGTCTAAATCTGAATAATGAGTAGGAATGCCTCTTAATTTTCCTTCACCCTGATGCAGTTCGTCTATGCGGTCAAAAGATTCCGAAAGAATACTTTTTATGGGAATAAAATTCTGCCGGAAATGTTTTTGAGAAACGCTAAATAACCGCTGTTCTGCTTCATCTAAAACATCGTCTATATCACTTTTTTCTTCATAACCCAATTTGGTTATTTCTGCACTAGCATTAATTAGTCTTCTTAAAGTGGATTTGCCGGCGACAATTTTTCCGTAGTGAGAAACATGAGCAGCCGAGGGAACGCTTCCCACTAAATTCGTTATGTAAGAGGCGCCACCAATTTCATTTAGAACCTTCTTTCCTTTTAATTTAGAGGTTAAAGTCACAACATCAATAGGTGTTCTTTGCTTGAACAATTCAAGCATTACATCATAAATTTTGGCATTGTTTTCTAAATAGAAATCAGAGGGGCTTACAAAATCCGCCACTTTTAAGATCGCATCTTTATCCAAAAGAAGTGAACCCAAAAGCGAGTTTTCTGCCTCGGTATCTTGAGGAGGAAGTCTATCTATATTCAGATCTTCGGTCCCTTTTTTCTTTATCATTCTATTATTTCTCCTCCAAGTATTTTAGCTGCATCCTCTAAAATTGAGCTCTCTTTTGTTTTTTTCTTAGGATTTAAGAAACAACGAATCGGAATGAATTCACCTATTATATCTTTTACAGCATCCTCCACAATCCTCTTGTTACCAGTACTTTGAATTTTATCCTTATGAAAGGAATAGTCAAATCCTAACAATAGATAGCCGTTTTCTATTCTTTCAGGATGAGCAGATTTCAAGCACACTACTAAAGAGTGATTATAGGGTTTTAATTTTTTAAGAATGCTCTCCCAATTTTCTTTTATTGTCTGGAACAACTCTTTTTTGTCTTTAGGTTTTTTTATCGATGATCTTGAGTTCATATCATGAGATTTTTGCTTTCCCTTCGGCTGATCTTGATCCCGAGGATTATTTATAGTCTTTTCCTCAACGTCTTCTTTTGAGTCTTTCGAGTCTTGACGTTTTTCTTCTTCTGGTTCTGATTCTTCAAGTTCCCAAGCCGCCAGTTCTAATGGAAGATGATTGGGTGTTGAGAATTTAACCTTCTGTTTAGCGCTGCTTAATTTTTCTATTACTTCTATTAAGCGTGTAACTTCAGTTTTTTCGGCAGTTTCTTTAATCTTTCCTAGTTCTTCTTCGCTGTATTTTACGAAGTTTTCGAGATTCCCTACTTTAACAAACAAAAGGTCGCGAGCCCTCTCAATAATATTATCAATCAAAATACCAACATCAATGCCTTCTTCTATTGCTTCATTCACCTCTGTTAAGAAATTTTCGGTCTTGCTAAAAATAAGATTCTCTAGGAGGTTCTCAATTATTTTGATATTGGCGACACCCAAGATATCTCGAACAAACTCTTCCGTCACATTTTTATTTCCGAAGGAAGAAACCTGATCCAGAATGCTTATAGCATCCCTTGCCGAGCCTTCTGAGTAAGAGGCGATCATTCTTAAAGTGTCTTCCGAGGCTTTTATTTTTTCCTCTTTTGTTATCTTTTCGAGGTGGCAAACTAGCTGAGGTGTGGAGATTTTAGAAAAATTGAATCGCTGGCAACGAGACAGAACAGTAGAAGGCACTTTATGGGCTTCAGTTGTTGCTAGGGCGAAAATTGCGTGCGGTGGCGGTTCTTCCAAGGTTTTTAAAAGCGCATTAAAGGCTTCTTTGGTGAGCATATGAACTTCGTCTATAATGAAAACCTTGAATTTGTTATTGTGTGGCGTAAATTTTATCTTTTCTCTTAATTCTCTTATTTCATCGATCCCCCTGTTTGAGGCGGCATCTATTTCTATTAAATCAAGAGAGCTCCCACTGGATATATCTTCACAATGTTCACATTTGTTGCATGGTTCGCCATCCTTAGGATTTGAGCAGTTGACTGCTTTTGCTAAGATGCGCGCTATCGAAGTCTTGCCTATACCTCTTGGTCCGGTAAAAAGGTAGGCATGCGAAATCCTGTTGCTTTTTATAGCATTTATAAGAGTAGTCTTTATGTGATTTTGGCCCACTACCTCTTTAAAGTTTCGCGGCCGCCATTTGCGATATAAAGATATTGAAGCCATTTTGTTCTCCTGAGGCCTCTGCATAGACATTCCTTACAGAGACCGAAGCCCTGCCGAAAACTGTTAAGTGAAGGCGGGCCGAGGTCTCGGCTTGTCCACCGTAGCTTCTCGTCGTCGCGTAGCCGCTATGGCGGCACGGTAGCGTAGGCGGGAATAATATTTCTTGCCGAGACCGGCTTGTCCGCCTACGGCGGACTGGCCCCTCATATAAGATTTTATGTGCGGGGCGTGTAGCTAACTCTATCTTCAGTATAATAAAAAAGAGCCTTACTTAAAAGCCCTAAAATATCCTCATTTTGTCCCCAATATATCAACAGAATATAGAATTTAGTATCTTGAATATGTAATATGTATAGTTAAAGTTATAGGTTTATCGTTTTCGTCGCCCGTATCGTCATAGGTCATAGTTATACGTAAAACCAAGACCTAAAACCATACTGGCCGCCATAACTTATAACCAAGACTTAAAACCTATATTCAATATTCAAAATTCCCATTCGAGATTCCAGATTCAATATTCAAGATTCTTTCTTCAATTTATTTGGATTTTTTTCTCTGGGGCTCTGAAAATTACATTCTCTATGGCTCCCCACTCGCCGTCTCCTTTAGCAGGCACTACCAGCGTTACTTGGTCGTCATGTTTGGCTTTAAAATAGCTTACTGAAGCCAAAAGTACGTTATAGGCTTTTCCTCCTGCTAAGACTTTGTATGAATCTTTCTCACCTATCATAGTTCCGATAACTCTTTTTCGCGGAACCAAATTTATTTGCTTGAATATAAAACTCCCATCGTCTAATATAGTTAATTTCAGGGTATCGCCAGGAACGAGTTTTGATTTCGAGGCATAGTTAGATGGCACCGGATATTTTTTGCCCTCGCTGGAAATCATACTTTCGCCATCAAAAATACCTTCAATTACCTTTCCTTGCGGATCGGCTTGAAGGTTTTTAGCTTTCTCTTTTAGAATTTTTGAATTTTTTGATTTTTTCCCTTCTAGTTCTGCTATAATTTGTTTAGCTGCTTTAATCTCTTCTTCGGTGCGCTCTATTATTTGCTTAAGAAGCGCGATTTTTGATAAATCTGCCATTTTCACCTCATTTTATTTTTTTTGTTTATATTGATTTTGATTTTCTATTTTATGTCTGCTAAATTAGCAAAAAACTCTTTATTTGTCAAACCTTCGAAGAAAATCTTTTTTGAATTTTGACAATTTTTCATTATATTTTATAATTTAACCTTATTTTGAACATTGATAAAAAGAGGTGATAAAAAGTGTACGATATTGCAAGGAGCATGTTGTTGCTTCCATGGAGACCATTGATTAATTATTGCGAGAGAAATCCTAGGAAGTGGTATATCAAACAGATACCCAACTTTATAACCATTGTAAGATTAATACTGATTTACCCTCTTTATTTGTTATTTATAGACGGCATTCAAACTAGATCTTTAGTTATAGTTATAGGTGCATTGCTGGTTGGTATTTTTATCGGTTCTAGTGATGCGGCAGATGGCGAAATATCCAAAAAGATAAACTATTCAATAGTATTTGGAAAGGTTGTAGATCCTATAGCAGATAAAGCATTTTTCTTTATACCAGCCGTAGGGTTGTTTAACTTAACAGTTGATAAATTAAGCGGAATTAATATATATAATCTAGTTTTTGGTGTATTACTTATGATTATAGAAGTTTCCTTATTCCTTACTGGTCTGGGCGGTCTTATTATTTCAAGGTATAGGAATATAAAGTTAGGCTCAAACACATACGGCAAAATGAAGTTTACCAGCGAGTGTTTCCTGCTTTTGGGGATGGTTTCGGGTGTTATAATCTGGAGATTCGCAAATCTTAATGTCGTTCTTCCTTATCTTCAGTTCTATATGGTTATCATGCTTACCATCTCCGTATTTTTTGCCATTTTAAGCTTAGCCGTTCATATTATAGACTTTTTTCAAGCGAACTAAATATTGTTCGCTTTTTTCTTTTTGTATAAAATTTGAATTTTATACAAAAATAACCCCGCGAAGTAGGGTTATTATTCTTAGTAAAAGAGTGAAAGAAGATGGTCTTATTCGCACATTCGCGCGAATAAGACCATCAATTCTTTTAAAAAACCGCTCTTTCTAGTTTAGAGCGGTTTTTAGATTCTAAATTTAGCTTATTTAAGCTCTACGATTGCGCCAGCTCCCTCCAGTTTTTTCTTAGCTTCTTCGGCCTCTTCTTTAGGAGCATCCTTTTTTATATCTTTTGGAGGATTATCTGCCAAGTCTTTTGCCTCTTTTAAGCCTAAATCAGGGTTAATTTCCCTCAGGGCTTTAATGACATTAATTTTCTGGTCACCGGAAGCAGAAAGCACAATTGTGTAAGCTGATTTTTCGGGAGCTTCGGGAGCGGCGCCGCCAGCCGTGGCAGCACCTGGAGCAACAACAACTGGAGCAGCCGCAGAAACGCCAAATCTTTCTTCCAGCTCTTTTACTAATTCAGCTAGCTCTATGGCGCTTAACGATTCAATCTGCTTAATTAAATCCTTAAATTTGCCTGTGGGCGCTGACTTCTTTTCTTCTTTTTTCGCTTCTTCTGCGGGCTTTTTCTCTTTTTTAGGTTCCTCGGTTTTTTCAGCCTGTGGCTGATCCCGATTTTCATCGGGACTTCCTTGCTCTTTTTCAGCGTTTTCTGCGGATTCTTTTGCGTCCTCTGCGTTTGCAGTTTTTTCTTCTTCTGCCATAATATTTAATCTCCTTTTTGAGGCCCTTGGATATATATTCCTTTCAAGGGCCAAAACCCTTCGAAACTGTTAAGTGAAGAAGGGTCATCGCTTATTAATTAATTTTTTTAACTAATTTTTTCTCTATATTGACTCAAAATCGATACTAATCCTTTTAAATTCCCCTGTAATACACTTGCCAAACCTCTAAGCGGCGATGCCAGGCTTCCAACAATTCTTGCATAAAGCTCTTCCCTGCCCGGCAGGTTGGCTAGAGTTAAAATTTTTTCTTTTGGCACATACTTTCCTTCAATTATTCCACCTATAATCTCTAAATTTTCATGCTCTTTGGAAAAGTTATTTATGATTTTTGGAGTATCTACGCAATCACCATGACCAAAGGCAATAGCAATTGGTCTAGTGAAAACTGTTTCATCTATTAAAATTCCTGTTTCTTTTAAGGCCCTCAAGAAAAGCGTATTCTTTGTTACTTTGTAGCTTATGTCTTTTAGCCTCATTTTTCTTCTCAGATCAGAAATTTCTTCCACATTTAAACCGCTGTAATCTGTAAGAACTGAAATTACACTCTTTTTGAATTTATCTTTTAATTCAGAAACTATTTGTTCTTTTTTTTCTCTTGATATTGGCATAATAATTCCTCCGGAATTAAGTTAACAGTTAACAGATAACAACAAACAGATTTAAAAATTCTCGACCAATGTCGAGAAATATACAAATAATAAAATTATTTGCAGATTCCTCGGCAGCAGATTAAGTCACGTCAAACATGACGGCTACTTTCTTAGGAACAAGTTTAGTTTAAACTACAAATTTTTTCTTGTCAACACTTTAAATAAAAAAACAGGATTATTCCTGATGTTGTGAAACAAGAAATAATCCTATCGGATGATTAGTAAGTATAAACTCCACGTTCTTCGCGAAGATGTCGATTGATTAAATCGGAGATCTAAGATTAGTTAATAATTAAATGGCGAGCTCGAATCTAAGTTTTCTTGTGTAATCCTGAATTTCTTCGGGCTTGTATTTTTCTTTATTTATCTCAAGAATAACAGGTAATCCTGAGCGCTTAAAAAGCGAAATCCAACGATTATATCCACGGATATTGTCTTTGGTTGCAAAAACGTGTTCATCATCTTTCCATGATTTTGGATCAAACTTTCCTGAGTTTCCGTGAAAATGCACCGAACAAACAGGAAACCCTGTTCCCATTAGCATTTGAAAATGAAAATCTTCTGGTGCAAGATTTCCGTGTCCGGTATCAATCGTTATGCCTATCCTCTTTGTTTTGCCTAGCAATTTCCAGAAATGTTCTGGTTCGTAGCCTAAAATTTCGTAATCTTCCTTTGGTGCCAAGTAATTTTCAAAAGTAATTTGGGTAGGCCATTTTTCCAAAAGCACACAAGTATCCAGCTCAGAATACAATATACTGGCAATTTCGTAGGCATTCTCAAGAGTAGCAATCTTCTGTTTTTTCACTTTCAATGCCGCAAGATGCCAAACGCAAATTCCTTTATTTCCGGTTATTCTGAATATCTCTGCCACAACCCTCTGACGCGATGTCAATGCTTTATGATCATCCCTTCTTGCGTGGAAAAACTTGCGCTCCCCTGGCAATAGGTAATTACCTTCATAGGGCATATGCACTTGATAAGGTTTTCCGCCTAATATATTCTTGAGGATTTCTGCATTTTTTAAGTGAGGAGAATACTTCTCATTTCTATCTATGCTATAAAGTTCGAAGCCATTCTTTGCTAAGCCGGCAATACTTAATTCTAAAGTATCAAATTCCGGCATCGGAGCATAAGTCTTAATTTCCGGAAGTGATCTACAGGCTATGCCAAGTTTCGGCTTTGCATCTCTTTCCCACCAAAAGGCTGTCATTTGCTTTCACCACCCCTTTATTTAAAAGAACAGTTTAACAAAACATAGTAAGCCAAATTATAACAAAAATCAAATTTTAGTTAATACTGAGTGATGTTCTTGATTATTTTTATGTCGGTAACCTCGTCACCTTTTGCAATAATCGAGACAACATCGATTCGCCAGTTTTTAGAAATTTTGTTTTCCATTAGATATTCTAAAGCCGTTCTTTTGATTTTCCATTATTTTTTAAACCCCGTTAGATGTATTTCATTTGAAAGAGTTAGATTCCGTTAGATGATATTATTTCTCACTATATTTATTATTCTATCTAACGGGGTAAATTGAATGATTTTCGGTGCATTTTGGACAACCCATGTTTTTTTATTGCTTTTTGATGTTCTTTTGTTCCGTATCCCTTATTTTTAAAAAAGTTATAATGAGGATATTTTTCGTGGTAAATCTCCAAAAGCCGGTCTCTTGTAACCTTGGCGATAATTGATGCTCCCGCAATTGAAACTGATTTGGAGTCACCTCTAACAATAGTCTTTACCTTAATTTCCTGTTCCAGATAATTCCATTTCCCATCTAAAATAATAACATCGGGCAGAATTTTTAGTTTATTGAAACATCTTTCAGCTGCTAATTTGATTGCTTTGCTTAAACCGAATTTGTCTATCTCTCCTGAAGAGACTTCTCCTAAAGCATAATCTAGACAGTTTTTTAAAATTAAAGGATATATCTTTTCTCTTTTATAAGAGGATAAAGCCTTGGAATCTTTTACCTTGTAAATTTTTTTGTCTCGCCGCAGGATTACCGCTCCTACTACAAGAGGACCTGCCCAGGCACCCCTTCCAACCTCATCCATTCCACAAACGAGTTTAGAGCCTTTTTCGTAGAGTTCTTTTTCTAATTTAAGATTTGGTATCAACATTTATAGAATTCCTAAATGACAAAATCCTAATGTCAAATCAATGACTTAATGACTAAATACTTAAAAATTTTTTATAATTTGGATTTATCTGCTTTTGCAGTCTTTGCGGATTCTTTTGCGGTTTCTGCGTTTGCATCTTTTGCAGTTGTAGTCTTTGCGATTACAACTTCTTTAGCGTCGTCGGGTTTAACGCCAGCTACCAAACTTTCCTCAAAGGGTTCTATTTTTCTGTCTTTAAGTTTCTTTTTTACTTGCAGAACATCTCTTAAATAGGATAAATCAGCCCTTCTAACCTTTGAGCGTTTTTTTACCTGAATTTTGACAAGAAAGGGCGAATAAAAGAGGAATTTTCGTTCAACTCCAATCCCCTGGCTTATTTTTCTTACGATAAATGAAGCCGATACGGCTTTGCCGCCACTTCTTTTTATAACAACCCCTTCAAAGGCCTGCTCCCGCTCTTTCCCGCTTTCTAGTATTTTTTGATGAACTCTTATAATGTCACCGGGCCTTATATCGGGGATTTTTTTGTCTTTCAAATTTTTATCCATTGTTGTTTCCTTTCTGTTTTTAGCAATATAAAAAACTTACCAGAAAATTTTGGGTTGGTCAATTATTAAACAGAAACAACCTCAATCGGAGCATCAATCTGTTTTTTTAATTTGTCTTGTGTTTTTTGGTCTAGATTTACTCTAAACGGAAGTTTTATCTTTTTAGTCTGCCCGTCATGTTTTATCAGTAAAATTACCTCATCGTCACCCTTGTTTTCCTCCAGCACTTCTTTTATTTTACTGAAGGTTTCTTTTTCCTCGCCGTTTTTTATTTCTAAAGTGATTACTTTTAGAGCCCTTTCTTTAAGGTCATCTTGGGTAAGTTCTCTGGCTTTCTCGGCGATTATTTTTAGTTCACCATCCCTGTTTTCCGAGACTCTTCCCTGAACGAGAATAATTTTGTCTTCAAGCCACAGACCCTGATAAGCTTCCAAAATTTTGGGAAAGACGAGAACTTCAAGGTTGCCGGTTATATCTTCTAAACTGGCAAACATCATCTGCTCTTTTTTTCTTGTCAGAACTTTCTTGATACCTGTTATTACTCCGCCGACGATCACCTTTCTGTCTAGATGCTCTTTTGTTAAAGAGTTGATGCTGGTGGTTTTGTTTTTTAGGATTTTTGAGAATTCTTTTAGAGGATGCTCGGAGATGTACATTCCTAAAAGCTCTTTTTCCCAAGCCATCTTCTGCTTTTTATCAATCGAGATTCCTTCTTTTAGGTCCAAGTGTCCAGTCGTTTCCTCTTCTTTAAAAAGCGAGAGCATGTCAATTTGACCATTTTCACTGCTTCTTTGCTTTTTAACCCCATAATCTAGAAAAGATTCCATGTTGGTTAAGAGTTTTCCCCTGTCTTCTAAATTATCCAGGGCTCCCGAACGTATCAAACTTTCCAGAACCTTTTTGTTTATGGTTGAAAAATCAACTCTCTTTATGAAATCTTCAATTGATTTGTAAGGACCTTTTCGTTTTCTTTCTTGAACAATGGCTTCAATTGGCGCCTCGCCCACATTTTTTATTGCCGAAAGCCCAAAGCGGATTTTATTAGTTTTCGGCACAACCGAAAACCCGGCAAAACTTTCATTTATATCTGGCGGCAAAACCTCGATTCCCATTCTTTCACACTCAGCAACCTCTATGGTTACTCTATCCATATTATTTTGGTCAGAGGTTAAAAGTGCCGCCATAAAGCAGTTTGGGTAATGAGCTTTAAGATAAGCGGTTTCATAAGCGATGAGGGCATAGCAGGCGGCGTGCGACTTGTTGAATCCGTATTGGGCGAAGTCCTCCATCATGCCAAATATCCTTTCCGCCAAATTTCTTTCTATTCCATTTTTTGAAGCACCTTCTATAAATAATTGTTTTTGTTTTTTCATTAAAGATCTTATCTTTTTGCCCATCGCCTTCCTTAAAGTGTCAGCTTGGGGACCAGTAAATCCGGCAATGTCTTTGGCTATCTGCATTACCTGCTCCTGATAGACAGGGATTCCGTGAGTCTCAGCTAAGGCATTCTCTAATTTTGGGTGGAGATAGGTTACCTTAGTTTTCTCGTGTTTTCTCTTGATAAAGTCATCTATCCACTGCATTGGACCCGGTCTGTAAAGTGCTACAATAGCGATAATATCTTCAAATTCAGTAGGTTTAAGCTCTCTCAAAACTCTTTTCATGCCATCGCTTTCCAACTGGAAGACGCCAGTGCTTTTCCCGCGACTCAAAAGTTCGAAAGTTTTTTTGTCAGCCATCGGGATTTTGTTTATGTCTAGCTTTATGCTGTGAACAGCCTCAATTATCTCCAAGGCGTTCCTGATGATTGTAAGATTTGAGAGACCCAAGAAATCCATTTTTAGAAGTCCGAGGGATTCAAGTTCGCCCATCTGGAATTGAGTAACTATAGAGGTTGTTCCCTTGACAGCTTTCTGGAGAGGAACATAAGAAACTAAAGGTTCCGGGGAGATGACAACACCGGCGGCATGAGTTGAGGCGTGTCTGGCTACTCCCTCCAGCTTCATAGCAAAGTCTATAAGCTTTTTTACTGTTTCGTCATTGCGGTAAAGCTCTTTTAGCTCCGGTGAAATTTCTAAGGCTTCTATCAGGTGAACGCCGAAAGGGATTAATTTGGCGATTTTGTCCACGTCGCTGTAGCTTAAACCCGTGGCTCTGCCTACATCTCTTACCGCCGCCTTGGCTGCCATTGTCCCGAAAGTTATGATTTGAGCAACGTGGTCAGAGCCGTATTTTTTTATGACATAATCAATCACCTCCCCCCTTCTGTCATCGGCAAAGTCCATGTCTATATCCGGCATTGAGATTCTTTCAGCATTAAGAAATCTTTCAAAAAGGAGATTGTATTTTAAGGGGTCGATGTCAGTTACATTCAAAACATAAGAAACAAGACTGCCGGCTGCTGAACCTCTGCCCGGACCCACTAAGATGCCTTCCCTTTTGGCGTGGTTGACAAAATCAGCGACAATCAAAAAATATGAAGCAAAGCCAGTTTTTTCTATTAGTTGAAGTTCATATTCTAGCCGATCTTTTATTTCTCGAGAAACCAGAGAGGCTTCCTTCTTGTATCTTTTTTCCAAACCCTCATAGCAGAGTTTTCTTAGATAATCTATCGGTTTCTCATTTTTGGGAACTTCAAATTTTGGAAGTAGAATCTTGTCAAATTCTATCTCAACATCACAGTCACGAGCTATTCTTATAGTGTTTTCTATAATTTCAGGATTGTCTTTGAAAGCTTCGATCATTTCTTCCGATGAAGTTAAAGAGAGGTCGGTATCCATCCTTAAGCGGTTTTCCTCATCCACTGTTTTTCCTGTTTGGATGCACAAAAGAATATCATGGGCGTCCTTGTCATCTTTTGAGACATAGTGGACATCTTTGGTGGCAACGACTTTTGTATTTGTTTCTTTGCCGAATTTGATTAACTTTTCGTTTAAAATATCCTGCTCTTCCCAACCGGGATGATACTGCACCTCAAGATAAAAATCATCGCCGAATATGTCTTTGTATTCTTTTAAAGCTTCCAGAGTTTTATTTTTGTTGTCAGCCATTATGTGTCTTGATATCTCTCCTTTAAAACAGCCGGATAGAGCGATTATTCCTTCGCCGTATTGCTTCAAAAGTTTTTTGTCTATTCTGGGGTAGTAGTAATATCCTTCGAGATGTCCTATTGTTGTAAGTTTTAGAAGATTCTCATAGCCTGTCTGGTTTTTAGCTAAAAGGATTAAGTGAAATGAGTCGGTATCTAATTTGGGAACTTTTAAATTATGCGCACGGGGAGCAACATAAGCCTCCATTCCCAAGATGGGTTTGATATTTCTTAGTTTCGCCTCTTGAAAGAACTCCACCGCCCCATACATGGCTCCATGGTCAGTTATGGCAATTGTATCCATACCTAGCTCTTTTGCCCGATCGAGCAGGTTAGGAATTTTACCCATTCCGTCCAGTAAACTGTAATGGGTATGAACATGCAAGTGAGCAAATTTTTTCATAAGTCAAACTCTTGCTTTTCCTGCTTTTTGCGTTTTTCGAAATAGAGAATAGTCAAAGTGATGATAGTAACTACGGCAATAATTAAAATAGCCACGGTTATTACCCAACTAAAAACAAAGTCGGAAAAAGCCACTATTTTTGCCGCTAGGTTTTGGCCAAGCCGAGTTTTAGCTAAAAATTTAACCAACAAAACAGCAACGACAAAATAAATAAGAACCTTGGTAATGAATTTCTTTTTTGAAGGAATATAATATTTTGCTAAAGCCAAAATGCGGCCGATGATACTAAGCTGGGCTTCCGGGTTTCCCTCAATATCCAAAACCGCCTGATGATACCACTTAACAGCTTCTTCTATATCAATGGAATTTAGGTTATAAGACAGTTCTTTTAAAACCAGGTTTCTTTTTTCTCTCGCCTTTTTCAGATTTTTGATATTGGAAAAATTGGCTCTGGCTTGAGTAATTTTCTCTTCAATATTCTTGCCTGGGTAGCCAGCATCTTTTAAGGCTTTGTCTAATAATTTGTCAGCTTCAATCAGAGCCATTTTATAACCAGAGGCTGTTTTTTCTGCCATACAGTCTTCAATAATTTGCCAATTTATAACTTCTGTTATTTTAAAATCCTTGCTCATTAAAATTATTTTAACACCAGCCTTTTAATAAATCAAAAATAAAATCCCGCTCCCTTTTGCGGATAATGAAAAATTGTGATGCGAAGCATCAATCCGTAAAAGGTGCGGGACTAGGTTTGTTGATTTTGCTTTTCATTTTCTTGGGCTTCTTGGGCGATTTCTTTTCTTCTGTGCGCTATAGCTGCGCCACTGCGGAAAACTTCACGTTCCACATTCAAGACCCTTAATTTGAAGCTGATTCTCTTTCCAGGAAATTTTTTTATCTTGGTCTTTTTCAAAATATCAACACAGCATAATCTTCTTAAGTCTTCGCATATATTTGGACGAATTACTATTTCAGATTTAACATCAAGGATGTTTTCAATTATGCCGTTAGGATCAGCGGCTTCCTTAAGAATGTCATATGCTTCAGCTTGTCTTGGACCCAAAACGACTTTTCCATTTACAGGTTCAACTTTTCTCAGTTTGACTCTTGGTGGAATATCCTCGATTTCATTAATAATCAAAGAATTCAGTTTACATGCAGCTTTTTCATTATCATTAATTGGTTTTGGAACAAATTTACCCTGTAGTTCCAGGTGCTCAAAAATATTAGATTTAGATAGAACATATCTTAAAGCCATCTGAACCAAATCTAGCTCGTCAGCCAATTCTTTGGTCATTTCGCGCTTTTCAAATAAAGCGGCGCCTTCTTTTGGTTTATCATTATCAAAAATAATTCCATAGAATTCCTTGAATAAATCAAGGGGTTTCTTCTCAATTATATTTTCTAATTTCTCTCTCACTCTCGGAGTAAAATACTTTCTATAGAAAGAACGACAATCTTTAACATAATCTGAGTTTTTATACCGATGACGATGAAATCTCGCGGAAACAACTTCACCTGTTGTCCTTTTAGAATTATCCATTTCTTTCATAGCTTTCCCTATTTCCTTTTCTGTACAAGGCATAGTCATTATTTTCTCACCTCCAAAATCTCTAGATATCAAAGAACAGGTAGTCTAATGTATCATATTGCAAAGCTTGCTGTCAAATCCTAAATCAGACAACAGTAAACCCTCTTGCCGGACTTCGACGGTGAGCTCAGTTGAACCGCGCGGGCAGGCAATAAACCCTCCTTCATCCCTACGGAACTATGGACGGGCAGGCAGTTAACAGGTAGATTTTATTTGCGGCCGTACAAACCAATAAGTTCGCCTTT
>CAYZYZ010000013.1:0-5788 GCA_964482765.1 uncultured Candidatus Saccharibacteria bacterium
ACTATTTTTGCCCATTTTCTTTTGCCTACTTTTATTATCATATCTTTGTGAGGAGTCAACTCTTCTTCTTTATCGAAAATTGTGGTTCCATCAATATCGACTGCCCCTTGCTCAATTAATCTTCTGGCTTCTGATTTCGACGAAGCCATTTTAAGCCCTGAAAGCAGTTCCACTAATTTTACTGGCTTTTTTGAGACTTCATAACAAGGAATCTCTTTTGGAATTTCTCTTTTCGAAAACACTTTTTCGAACTCTTTTCTAGCTTTTTTAGCTTCTTTTTCTCCGTGGTAAATTTTTACAATTTCAAAAGCCAATTTTAACTTGGCATCGCGCGGATTTGCACCCTTTTTAAAACCATTCTCGATCTTTTTAATCTGAAGCATCGGTACATCAGTTGTTAAAACAAAATATTTTATAATCAAATTGTCTTTTAAAGACATCACTTTCCCAAATATATCTTTTGGCTCTTCGGTAATACCTATTATATTATTAAAGCTCTTACTCATTTTCCGGCCATCAGTCCCTTCCAATAGAGTAAAAGTCACAACTGTTTGAGTTTTGCCTTTTAGAATTTTAACCAATTTTCTTGACGCAAGCATATTAAATTTTTGATCCGTACCTCCAACTTGAACATCGGCATCTAAAGCTACGGCATCATAGCCCTGGATTAAAGGATAAATAAATTCATGAAGTCCAATAGGTTTATCTTCTTTAATTCTTTTCTCAAACATGTCCCTTTCAAGCATTCGCTGAACTGTAAAATGAGCCGATAAACCGATTACTTGTTCAAAATTCATCTTACTATGCCATTCGCTGTTAAATCTAAGCTCGGCCGGGTTTTTACCCTTGAAGCTGATGATTTTTGAAACTTGTTCTTTGTAAGTTTCGGCATTCTTTAAAACTTGTCCTCTGGTCAAAGGCTGCCTTTCCGTGGTTCTATCAGTTGGATCGCCGATCATTCCGGTAAAATCACCAATTAAAAAAATAACTTTAAAACCAAGCTTTTGGAATTCCCTAAGCTTCCTCAAAATAACCGCATGACCCAAATGAATTTCAGGACCAGAGGGATCAACTCCTATATAAATCCTAAGCTTCTTTTTTTCTTTTAAAGCCTTTTCTAACTCTTTTTTTTGTATAATCTCTTCGACACTGCGAGTTAGTAATTCTTTAGTATCCATATTTTCCCACAATTAGTATGTTTCAATTATAGCAAAGTTGTCACTCAACAGTAAACAATTTTAACTGTATTTTCAAACATCGCAAAAAAATCGTTAAGAAAACTAATGTGCTTGAAGCGCCCTCACCGACGCTTCGGTCGGTGTGAGGGAAACCTGGTGTGCCGAGCGAGCATCGTGGCAACTGATGCGAGCGAGGAAGACCGAAGGGAATTCAGGTTTCAAAGCTTCAAACACATTAAAGTTTTTAGATTTTTTGCGCGTTTGTGGTTTTTGGTTCTTTTTGCCACCAAAAAGAACAAATAAATTGCTTTGAATTTTAATTCGGTTTTTGCTATAATCCAAATATTACCCCGTATAATCCCAAGGACTAAATTTTGTTAGACTAGATAGTAATTATCAAGCAATAAAAAGAATGATATATTCCCCAGTTTTCTATTCGGGGATATTACGGGGTTACATCAAGGACGGAAAAACTAAAAAATGGACAAAAAAAGAAACCTAATTCGGCTGGACCACCCGGCAGTAAAAAAACGCGGCGAGATACTAAAAAAAGCAAAAAGAATCCTTACTTGGAGAAACATTAGGAAGTTCCTCCTTTATTCAATTGTAGGATTCTTTAGTTTCTTATTGCTTTTGTTCGCCTGGTTTGCCAAAGATCTTCCTAGTCCAAATAAGATAAACTCCCGCCTTTTGGCGGAATCAACCAAAATCTTCGACCGAGAAGGAAATCTAATTTATGAAGTCCATGGCGACAAAAACCGAACCCTAATATCTTTTGATGAGATGCCGAAATATATAAAGGATGCTACTATCGCCGTCGAAGACAAAGAGTTTTACAAAAATAAGGGTTTTAATATAAAAGGGATTGCCCGGGCTTTTATTTATAACCTGACTCACAAGGATAAGATTCAGGGAGGAAGCGGTATTACCCAGCAATTCGTCAAAAATGCTCTTCTTTCGCCGGAAAGAACAATCTCACGAAAAATCAAAGAGTTAATTCTCTCTATTGAGATTGAAATAGTCTACTCCAAAAATGACATCCTGAAGATGTATTTGAATGAGATTCCTTATGGCTCCAATGCTTACGGCATTGAAGCAGCCGCCAAGACCTATTTTGGAAAATCAGCCAAAGATTTAACCTTGGCAGAAAGCGCTACGTTGGCAGCCCTTCCTAAAGCACCCACTTATTACTCACCTTACGGAAACCATAAAGATTCTTTGTTGGCAAGAAAAGACCTGGTCTTGAACAAGATGGCAGAGCAAGGATTTATCTCTCGCGAAGAAGCTCTAAAAGCTAAAGAAGAAAAGCTCGCCTTCTCCAAAAGGCAAGAGAGCATAACCTATCCTCACTTTGTAATGTATGTCAAAGAAAAACTCGTCGAGAAATACGGTGAAAAAATGGTTGAAGAAGGCGGACTCCGTGTAACCACCACTATTGATCCTAAAAAACAGAAGATTGCCGAGAATGTAATTTCCAACAAGGCTCCTGACCACTTAAAGAAGTATGGCGCCTCCAACGCCTCGCTAGTCTCAGTGGATCCAAAAACAGGACAGGTCTTAGCTATGGTTGGTTCTTTAAATTATTTTGACGAGTCAATAGATGGAAATGTCAACGTTTCGATTCGCGACCGGCAGCCAGGCTCTTCATTTAAACCTTTTGCCTATGCCACCGCCTGGAAAAAAGACCGCTACGGTCCTGGTTCTCCAATGTTTGACTTAAAAACTGACTTTGGCGGAAATTACAAGCCGGAAAATTACGACGGCAGAGAACACGGGCTGCAAACCATGAGAACTGCCCTAGCCCAATCTTTAAATATTCCGGCTGTCAAAACCCTTTACATCGCTGGCGTCAAAGAAACGATTGACACCGCCCATGATATGGGAATAACCACTTTAAATGATCCGGACCGCTACGGACTTGCTCTGGTTCTGGGAGGCGGTGAGGTAAAACTTTTAGATATGGTAGGTGCTTTCGGTGTCTTTGCCAATGGAGGAGAAAAGAAAGATACAACACCCATCTTGAAAGTGGAAACCTCCAAAGGAAAAGTTCTGGAAGAATACAAAAATACAAAGGGTAAAGGTGTTCTTGATTCGCAGATTGCTTACCTAATTTCCAGTGTCCTATCTGACAACAATTCTCGGGCACCGATATTCGGCTCCTCAAGTCCTTTAACTTTTGGCAAGTCCCGACCAGTAGCTGCCAAAACTGGAACTACTCAGGAATGGAGAGATGCCTGGACTATAGGCTATACTCCATCTTTGGCAGCCGGGGTTTGGGCAGGAAATAATGACAACTCCACTATGAAAAAAGGAGCGGACGGAGTTTACGTAGCAGCGCCCTTGTGGAATGAGTATATGACTAAAGCATCAGAAGGAACACCAGTTGAACATTTTGAAAAACCATCAGGAATCAAAAAAGTAACCTTAGATAAAGTGAGCGGCAAAAAACCTGTTGAAGGAAGTGAAACCGTAACCGACGAGTTTCCCTCTTGGTTTAAGTTGGAAAAAACAAGCTCTGGAAAGGGATACAAAATAAACAAGGTAGACGGCAAACTAGCTACTGAAGACTGCCCGCCAGAGGTTGTTCAGACAATCTACTCTCCGCAGGTGCAGGCAGAAATTCTTCCTCAAGATCCTGCTTATTCTCGATGGATTAAACCCATTGCTGCTTGGGCTAAGTCCCACGGTTATGGAACAACTGTTATTCCCACCGAATATACAGACTTGTGTAATGTTGGGAATCGTCCTAACATCTCTTTATCATTAAACTCCAACTCCATATCTTTAGGCGAATCAGTAACAGCTACGGCAAGCGTTAATGCGCCATTAGGTATTTCCAAAGTAGAGTTTTATCTTGATGATGACTTAGTGGGTACGGATTCTTCTCCTCCTTTCTCGAAAATCATTACCCCTTCTTCGTCCGGCTCGCACAAAATAACCGCTAAAGTAAAAGACAACGGTGCCAATACTGCTTCCGACTCTGCCTCTGTCTATGTTTCGGGCAATGGCGGAATTCAGTATCTAAATTTATCCAAAGCTGGTTCTATTTTTACTGTAACTCTTACCCCAGGAGAAACTGCTTCCTATGTTAATTTGTATCTGGTAAGAGTCGATAACTCTAAAGAGCCAAAAAAAATGACGTATACTAGCTCGGGTTGGAAATGGTCTGGGTCAGTCTCTCCGGATTTCGTTTCCGCTTATGCAGAGGGCATGGTCGAAGGAAAAGGTTTATCAAAAAGCAATACCATACCCTTATAAAAAAAGTTTTTGATAGTTTTTATTTGAAAATTTGAATTTTTGAATTGTTAGCCTACGGCTGATCTGCCGAAGGCATGATTTAGAAATTAGTAATTAGTAATTAGAAATTAGAAATTTTATAGCTACATTCTTTCCGGCGTTTCTATCCCCAATAAATCCCGCATCACAATTCCTAAAACAATTTTTGTTGCCTCAACTAATTTGAGCCGAGCTGAAGTAAGTTCTAAATTTTTTTCATCTATAACTCTGCAGTGTTCATAAAAATTATGGAATTTTTTAGCAATGTCTCTGGCATAAAAAGTTAAGTAATTAACCGAATAGTCTTTGCTTTTTAAAATCTCTTCAATAATTTCCGGCAATTTTATAAGTTCTTTTATTAAGGCAATCTCCTCCGGCTCTTTTAATAACCCTAATTTTTCAGCCTCCGGCTGATCCGCCTTGGGCGGAGACTTTGCAAGAATTCCATGAATTCTGGCATACGCGTATTTAACATAAAAAACCGGATTCTTTTCCGAGTGCTCTCTTGCTAAATCCAAATCAAAATCCATATGAGTATTAAAATCGCGCGACAAGAAGAAAAACCTGGCAACATCCGATGCCTCCCTCTCGCTCCCGCCTATAAGTTCCAATAGGTCATCAACCGTTACATAGGCGCCTTTTCTTTTAGACATCTTAAATTCTTTGCCGTCTTTTATCAAACCGACCAACTGCATTATGATGATATCCAGCTTCTCACCGGCACCCATAGCCTCCGCTACCGCCTTTATTCTAGCAACATAACCATGATGATCCGCTCCCCAAATATCTACAACCCTGTCAAACTTTCTTTTGGCAAATTTGTCCCAGTGATAGGCAGTATCGTTAGCAAAATAAGTTTTTTCTCCATCTGATTTTATTAAAACCCGGTCCTTATCGTCACCGAACTTGGTGGTTTTAAACCACAAAGCGCCGGCTTTTTTATAGGTTAAGCCTTTCTTTTTAAAATATTCCAAAGCTTTTTCTACTTCGTCTCTTTCAACTAAATCTTTTTCTGAAAACCAGTCATCAAATTTTATATTCATCTTCTCAACAGCTGGTTTTATAAATTTTTTTAAAAAGTCTTTGGCTGCCAGTTGACCTAATTTCAACGGTTCATCTTTATATTTTTCTATCTCTTTTTTATGCCCTTTTGCCCACTTTTCGATGTGCTCACCGCAATAAAGCTCTTTTTTCTGAGGCATTAACTTGGCAGCAACTAAAATTGATTCGCCGAGAATTTTTACCTGGTTTCCGCCATCGTTTATGTAATACTCTTTTTCAATCTCGGCGCCGGCTTTTTTAAAAACATTTGCCAAGACATCGCCGGAAAAACC
>CAYZYZ010000013.1:5888-16966 GCA_964482765.1 uncultured Candidatus Saccharibacteria bacterium
TATAGTATAATTTAAATTGATGAAGAAAAAAACATTAGCAAAAAACAAAAAAGCTTTCTTTGATTACGAAATTCTGGACACTTTAGAGGCCGGCATAGCCTTAATGGGCTCTGAAGTAAAATCTGTCAGGGAGGGTAGAATTCAGCTTAAAGGAAGCTATATAGGTATAAGAAATAATGAGGTCTATCTTGTAGGAGCTCATATTTCTCCCTACCAACAAGGGGAAAATTTTGAGCCGGAACGGCTTCGCAAGCTTCTCTTAAAAAGAGGGGAGATAAAACACTTGGATGCTAAATCCAGAACCGCTGGCATAACCTTAATCCCCACCGAAATCTATCTTAAAAATAACTTAATAAAAGTGGCGGTTTCGGTTGCCCGCGGAAAGAAAAAGTATGATAAAAGAGAAACCAAAAAGAAACGCGAACTTGAAAGACAGCTAAGAAGAGAATACAAGAATATAAAAATATAAATCCTAAGTACTAAATTCTAATTTCTAAACAACATCAAATGACCAAAATCCAAAATGTTTTGAAAATTTGAACATTTAGAATTATAATTTGTTTAGGATTTAGATATTATAATTTAGAATTTAACCGTGAGGTTCATTATGGCACTTTTTGACATTATCAACCAAATTTGGCTAAGATTTTTAAACATTTTTCCGCCGCAATACCACGCACTGGTCACTTCTATTGTTTTGATTGCTATAATTGTGGCTTTTATCTCACTCTTTATGTTCAATCCCTTGATTTTTATAATTGTTCTAATCATAACCCTGCCGATTCTTTATCCTATTGTCGTAACTTTCCTTACAGAACTAGGCAAATTCTTGGGAGTTTTGCCAAAACCACCGGTTACACCGATTATGCCGCAGTAATTCCTGTTTTTTTATATATTAATCGACGTCTCGATTGGGTTATTTTTTGCTGAAAATTTTTGGCAGTAAACCCCGTTAGATGATTCTTTTTATCTAATGGGGTAAATTTTCGGGAACTGTGCCATAAATGGCAAACTTTTTATTCTCTCGCATTGCCCAGCCTCGGTCTCCATAAGACCAGTGCCACCACTCTTTGGAGTAGTTAGAAAAACCAGCTTTTTTCATCGCCTTAAAAAGAATCTCGCGGTTTTTTTGGATGTATTCGGGAATTTTTTTGCTAAAGATTTTATTCTGCTCATGCTTGGGAACTTTACGACAGTTCATCTTTAGGCTTTTGCCGATTTTTAAATCTTTAGTCAAAGTAATATCCAGCGAACCGCCGGTTGAGTGGGGAGGAGTATCAAAATGAGGAGGATAAACTAATTTATTTTGCAGTGTTTTTATCCTCTGTTCACTCCAGCGAGGGTATCTCTTTTTTATCCTTCTGTATTCTTTTTCGTAATAGTGCTTTTGAATTTTAGGCGGACGATAAGCATCTGTAACTCTTAAAAAATATCCGTCCGGGAGAAGTTTCTGGACTTTTTGAAGTTTTAAAACAACTGACTTTCTGGCATAAAAAGATTTTTCTCGTTTTCTTATTCCCCAGATTTTAATAAAAACTTTCGGGCAGTGTTTTTTGATATCCCAAAGGGGCTCACCTGATTCATGAATAGGTATTTTATGAAGCTTATTGAAACTCTCTTTTACCATAACCTAAATTATATCACACAAAAAAATAACTATTCCGCCTAATTAGCCTTCAAATAATATATTTTACATCTTAAATGGATTAGAATGGTTACATAAGAAAAAATATGAAATCAAAAGATAAGATATTGGGTTTTAATAAAAATGTTTTCTTTCTGGGTTTAGCCAGCTTATTTACAGATATTTCTTCGGAAATGATTTATCCCTTAATCCCCATATTTCTTACAAGCGTTCTTGGGGCTCCGGTTGCTATTGTTGGCTTGATTGAAGGAGTAGCGGAATCGACAGCCAGCATTATTAAAGGTTTTTCCGGATGGCTATCTGACCGAATGCGCAAAAGAAAAAAATTGATAGTGGCAGGCTACAGCTTATCGGCATTGGCAAAACCTTTAATTGCCGCTTCTTTAAATTGGTGGCAGGTATTGGCGGCAAGGTTTTCTGACAGGTTTGGAAAAGGAATCAGGACCTCGCCAAGAGATGCTCTTTTGGCTGATTCAAGTTCCAAGAAAGAATACGGAAAATCTTTCGGCTTTCATAGAGCGATGGATACTTTGGGTGCCGCCATCGGCCCCTTGCTTGCTTTTAGTTTACTGCCGCTATTGGGAAATAATTTTAGATTATTTTTCAGCTTGGCTTTTATCCCGGCAATTCTAGGAGTAATAATTCTAATCCTTTTTGTTAAAGAAAAAATTAGCGACACGAAAAAAGAAAAACCCAAGCTTAGTCTTAAACCATTTGATAAAAAATTTAAATTATTTTTGCTTGTTGTTTTAATTTTTACCCTTGGCAATTCAAGTGATGCTTTTTTAATTTTAAGAGCTCAGAATGTTGGTATATCAATCGCCCTCATACCCTTGGTTTATTTCCTTTTCAATTTTGTTTATGCTATTGCTTCTGTGCCAGTCGGTTCATTATCCGATAAAATCGGAAGGAAAATTGTGATTGTTTTTGGTTTTATAATTTTTTCTTTAGTTTATTTGGGGTTTGCATTAGCAAAAAGCCCGCTTTTAATTTGGGCTCTGTTTGCCGCCTACGGATTTTATTATGCCTTTACCGAAAGCATCTTTAAGGCTTATACAGCTGATATTGTTCCAAAAGATCTAAGAGGAACCGCCTTTGGTTTTTTGAATTTAGTTTTAGGAATTGCTTTGCTGCCAGCAAGTTTTGTGGCAGGTTTGTTGTGGCAAAAAATTAGCCCCCAAGCTCCATTCTTCTGGGGAAGTATTTTGTCTTTTGCTTCGCTTATCCTTTTTGTAATTCTAATTCCTAAGGACAACCATAGAAGTTTAGTTCAAAATTCTTTAAATGAAAAATAGATCCTAATCCGCTCATGGTCTCTATTTTTTATGGCTTAATAAAGCCACTTTTTGGACGGAGTCCCGATCCCGACTCGTCGGGACGGGATAGAAGAAGTAGTGTCACTAGCCTTTTATTTTAGATAGATATAATAAGCTAAGCCGTCAGTAAAAAATTTACTGCCTGCTTGATTACGTCCCAAAGTAGACTCTACTAATTGAAATTTATTTACTGCGCGAATTTCGCCTGTTTGTTGAAGTTCATCTTTAATCTTCTCCCTTTCTTTGTCAACCGCCGGATCAATCTCATGAGTAGGAAGCCAGGATTTTTTTAA
Organism: uncultured Candidatus Saccharibacteria bacterium; assembly: GCA_964482765.1. Taxonomy (GTDB): domain Bacteria; phylum Patescibacteriota; class CPR2_A; order CG2-30-33-46; family CAYZYZ01; genus CAYZYZ01. The sequence continues at coordinate 9,143 of CAYZYZ010000013.1, forward strand.
GACAATGTTTTTGTCAAAATGAGCAGTTGCAAACCAAGCTCTTTGATTGGTTTCTTTGATAACAAAGGGTGTTTGCCAGAAATGTATATGTTCCCTCTCGCTTACTTTACCACCCACTTGCTTTTCATACGCAAAGTCGTTGGGCCTTGTGTTCCAAAAAGAAGGAGTACCCGGAGCCTCAGGATAAGATTTGCCGGTAAGTGCTGACACAGAAATTCTATAGAGGCTTCTTAGTGAAATCTTATCGGCTAGCACCCACCCGGCTTTTCTAAACGCCTCATCTAAAATTTTTTGGTCGCCGACCACTATTATATTTATTGGTTCCATTGGTTCTCCTGTGATATCCTCGCTGGTTTTCGAATAATTGGCAAAGAGTTTATCGGGAATTTCCGATTGATAAATTATTGTTTCATTTTCCAAAACCATCCTGGGTTGTTTTACTGGATGCCCCTTATAGAAAAACAGCAAAAAACTTGCCCACAAAATAAAGCTAATCAAGCTAAAAGCAACAATTCTTTGCTTTTTTGAGTAGCTATCGGCAGCAGAGTAAGGTTTGCTTTTTAGTCTGATTTCTAAAGCTGTTATGACTGCTGTAACCCAAGCTAATCCCGCAACATGCCCTCCTAAAACATCAGTTGGATAATGAACCCCTAGATACATTCTTGAAAATCCAATTAAACTAATAATTAAAATTGTTCCCAAAAATGTAGCAACTTTAGCTAATTTTGAGCGAACTGATTTGAAAATAAAATATCCAATGATGCCGTAAAAAGTAACAGAAACTAAGCTATGGCCACTTGGGAAACTATAACCATTTTCCTGAATAATAACATTCAATAATGGGGGTCTTAGTCTATGAAAAAGGATCTTAGAGCTAGCAACTAAAAATTCACCGCCAACAACTGAAGCAACTAAAGCAACAACATGCTGCCGTTTTTTCAGAAGTAGCAAAATAAAGCTTGCTAAAGCCGCACCTAGAAAAACAACCTGCCAATTACCCAAGTAGGTAATAAAAAGCATTGTCTTCGTAAAGTTAGGGGTTCGAAAAATCTGCAGGAGATTTATAATCCTAATATCCGATCTGGCAATTGCATCGTTCCCGATTATATCCCAAATAATACCGAAGAAAAAATACAGAAAAAGCAGAGCTATTGCTATCCCAATGGTTAGGTTTAAGCCAAATTTCGCATCTGGGTCTAGTCTCTTTTTAATAAACCCGAAAAGTTTCGAGTGTCTGACAACAAATTTATCTACCTCTGGGTCGTTTGCAACAGTAGTCCTTATTGATTTAGCTACCGATTTTATTAACTTGAACACTTAGCCTCCGACTTAAAAATTATACACCAATGTCTAAAAACCAACCAAAGTGGTTGGCTTTCAAGGCTAAAAGCCCGACCATAGTTATTCGTATCTTAATGCTTCAATCGGATCAAGACGGGCGGCTTTAGCAGCGGGATAGATGCCAAAGATTAAACCGATGGCGCTGGAAACGCCAACCGCTAAAAAGACAGAACTTAAAGTTACGATCGGTGCAAAACCAACAAACCTAGCTGCAACCTTGCCAATAATCGTCCCGAGACCGATACCGAGCACACCTCCGACTAAAGTTAAAATTACTGCTTCAAGAATAAACTGTTCTAAAATATCGATTGTTCTGGCCCCAACCGCTTTTCTAAGTCCTATTTCGCGGGTTCTTTCGGTTACGGAAACAAGCATAATGTTCATAATCCCGATACCGCCAACCACTAAAGAGATAGCAGCAATACCGGCCAAAAGTGAAGTCAAAATACCAGTAACATTACCGACAGTTGAAAGCAAGTCGCGGGAGGTAAAAACAGTAAAATCGGCCAATTTTGCCTCACTGATTTTATGAGCCGAGAGTAAAGTGTTTTGAATATCTGTTTTGGCCTGATCAACTGAATTATCATCAATCGCTTGCGCAGTCATCGAATTAAAATTATTATTTCCAAAGGTTGCCATGGCGCTAAGATTTGGCACAAAAATCTGGGCGTTGGGATTTCCGAAACCGCTTTCATTCGCTTTTGAAAGCACCCCAATCACTTTGTAAGTGTCATTTTCAATCATAAAAGTTTGATTTAGCGGATTACCTGTGCCGAAAACTTCATCGGCTACCTCCGAACCCAAGACGGCCGCTTTTGTTTTGCTTTGAACATCGTTGTCAGTGTAAAGAGCGCCGGATTTAAGATTTAGGTTGTGAATATTAAAGTAAGAAACTGAGGTGCCAAGCACTGAAAACCGAGTATCTTCACCGCTCACCTTTAAGATAGTGCTGCCGGAGATATCACCAGTGACCGCTTTTAACTTCGGATTCTTGGATTTATCTTGAAGTGACTTAAGATCGTCTACAGTCAAAGTAGAAGTATTACCAAAGCCACTCGGGCCTTCGTTTTGAGAAAATCCTGGGCCACCACGTTGAGAACTACTTTGCCCGCCGCCAAAATTCCGCTGCCCGCCCGGCATTATGGTTAAATTAGTCGTCCCCAAGGTGGCAATTCGGTCACTAATGGTTGCCTTTACCCCATTACCTAATGAAATTAGCGCAATTACCGAACCAATACCGATAATAATCCCTAAAATAGTAAGAAAACTGCGGCCCTTGTTCCGAAAAATAGCTTTTAGTGATTGTTTGAACATTACATATAACTTCATTTTTACTCCTCGACTATTTGACCGTCCTTAAGTTCGATAATCCGATCAGCATATTTGGCAATATCCGCTTCGTGGGTAACCAAAATAATGGTCGCACCTTTTTTGTTAATCTTTTTGAAAATTTCCATGATTTCTTTTGAATTCTTGGTATTCAAGTTCCCGGTGGGTTCATCTGCCAAAATAATCGAGGGGCCCATAATCAAAGCTCGGGCAATGGCAACACGCTGAATCTGCCCGCCAGAAAGCTGATTGCTTTTGTAATTGATCCGGTCTGTTAAACCGACTTCTTTAATTAACTCTCTGGCTTTTGTTTCGGTAATTTTTTGTTTGCCGTAAATTGTGGGCAGCATCACATTATCCAAAACGGTCGTTCTTGGAAGCAGGTTGAATTGTTGGAAAACAAAACCGATTTGTTTGTTTCTAATATTAGCCTGCTTACTTTTGCTGATTTTGCTGATATCCTTGTTGTCCAAAATATAAGAACCGTCGGTTGGATGATCCAAAAGACCAAGAATGTGCATGAGGGTTGATTTGCCCGAACCCGAAGGCCCCATAATCGCCATAAATTCACCTTTTTTAATGGCGAGTTCAATCCCTTTTAGTGCCGGTGTTTCTTCCTCACCGGTTTTGTAAATCTTTTTGATATTTTTGAGCTTAATAATTCCTTCCATTTTCTCTTACCTCGTAATCAGTTTCTTAAAAATTGGAACAGCAAAGAAAAGAGTAACAATGCCAATGCCGGAAAGAATCAAAATTTCTTTTTGTACATCAGCTATGCCCGCTCCCAATATCACCACCTTGCGCAGTGCTTCAATTGCATATGTTAAAGGTAAGATATGAGCAATTCTTTGCATGATTACCGGCATTTGTTGAAGCGGAAAGAATGCCCCGGAAAGGAACAACATAGGAAACTGAAACATAAACAGCATTTGGGTAGCGGTTTCCTGTTCAGCCGCCGAGGCAGAAACGAGAATTCCTAAACCAACGAAAGAAAATATACCCAGAAGCAGAAGCAAGGCAACAAGAAGAATACTTCCATGAATGGTTACTCCAAACAAGAAAATTGCCAGTAGCAAAACAATCATACCCTGGACTAGACCCCTAATCGATTGAGATAGAGTTTTACCTAAAATAATCGACAAACGGCTAATAGGTGATATTAAAATGCCATCCAATGTTCCCTGTTCTTTTTCTCTAGAGACCGATGCTGCAAGCCCTGTTAAAACTGCTGTCATAACTACCATAGCCATAATTCCCGGGGCAACAAACTCAAAATAGTTTGGCTCACCAGGAATAATTCCCTCTAGTTGGGTCTTAATAGGTGATACAAATGCAAGCCCTGGATTCTTGCCCTTATCACTTGATATCGGCAGTTTGGTGACTAATATTTTATTTACTTTTTGAATCCCAAGCTGCTGGCCAAATCCCTCAACGACTTTTGATAAAGTCTGGCTGGTTATAGCAGAAATTTGAGGATTTGATTGATCCTCTACAATAACAACATTTGCCTGCTGGTTATTTTTTATATTTTCAGAAAAATCAGCAGAGATAGCAAACCCTCCACTAACCTCTTGTTTTTTTATAGCAGCCTTTATGTCATTAACACTTTTATACTCAGTAACCTTAAAAGCTTTGTTGCTTTGGGTTACTTCTAGATTTTCCACGACATTAACCAACTGTTTGCTTGCCTCACTATTGTCATTATTGTTTAGGCCAATCGAGATATTTTTTAAAGTGTTCTGGCTGGGAAAAATAAATCCTACCAAAACCATCATAAAAATAGGCATTATAACAAACGTTATAAGTCGGAGCCTGTCTCTGGTAAATTCTAATAAATCTTTTTTAGCAATTTGAAGAATATCACTTAAAGTTCTCATTTTTACCTCACTCTATTTTGACTGGTGCCGCCAAAATGGGGACCCTTTGGCCCAGAAACAATTTTTTGGAGAGTATCCCTTATTCCAAAACCAGTTATATTAAGAAATACATCCTCTAAGGTTGGATTTTTCTTATCTTTTATTACTTTCTTTAGATTTAAAACGGTGTCTAAAGCTGCGATTTTCCCATGATCAATAATAGCAACGCGGCGAGATAAAGTTTCCGCTTCAATCATGTCATGAGTTGTTAAAATTATGGTTACTCCATTTTCATTTAGTTCTTGCAGAAAAGTTCTAATGTGATGCGCTGTCTGGGGATCCAAGCCTAAAGTTGGCTCGTCTAAAAATAAGATTTCTGGTTCGGTTAGAAGAGCTCTGGCAATGTTGACTCTTTGTTTCATGCCAGTAGAATAAGTACCCGCCTGTTGGTTTTTCCATTGTTCCATATCCAATCTTAGAAGCCACTTATTGGCTCTTTCTTTTATAACTTCAATCGGCAAATGGTTGAGCCTTCCAAAAAACTCTAAATTCTCCAAAGCCGTTAAGTGGTTGTAAAGAATAATTTTTTCTGCAACTAACCCAATATGCTTCCTTACCTCATCAGAATCTTTTATAATATCAAAGCCAGCTACACGAGCAGTGCCCGAAGTGGGCTGCAGCAAAGTCGTAAGCATCCTAATGGTTGTTGATTTTCCTGCGCCGTTGGGACCCAAAAACCCGAATATTTCACCTTTTTCTACATCAAAAGAAATTGAATCAACGGCTGTGAACTTCTTAAATTTTTTAGTGAGATTTTCAACTTCAATGATTTTCATATGTTTTATATGCTTTCCTAATTTATAGTTGGCTTTTTTTCTTTGTCTTATTTAATATACTTTTAAATTCCTGTGCTTTTCTTGTAAACTTTTGGCTAATTGCCTCAAGTATTTTTTCCAATTCATTGGCTTTTACCATATGAATTATTTTGCCTTGGCTGAAAAAAATAAATTCTTCGCCTGATTTTATATTTAGTGCCTCCCTTGCTTTAGCAGGAACTACAACTTGTCCTCGTTCACCGATTGTTCCTGTGCCAAAAAATTTTATTTCTTTGTTTCTAAACATAATGCCTCCTATGATTTATCATACTTTTCATATTTTACTTACTCTAAAAAATATGTCAAGCATTATAAAAAGGGGCTTAAAGACAACTCATTATGTACTAAATAAAAATAATGGTTTATAATGGGTTACTGGTAGACTAAACTCTATATGAAAACCGCGATTATTTATAAATCATTTTTCGGAACTACAAAAAAATATGCCAAGTGGTTAAACGAAAAAATGGATTCTGATATTTTTACTTTTAAACAATTTTCAGAAAAAAAGTTTAATGATTACCAAAGATTTATAATTTTATCAGGAACCTATTTTGGCTGGATGCCCTTAACAAAGTATCTCATGAAAAATTGGAGATACTTAAAGGATAAAAATGTTGTAGTTTTAGCTGTTGGTTATGTTCCAGCAAAAGACCCATGGAGCAGAAAATCATATGAACAAATCCCCGTAAGGATTCAAGAAAAAATACACTATTATAAAGTTCATGGCAAAATGCTTTTCGAACCTAAAGAACTTGTAAAAAAAGAAAATCTTAAACCAGTAGAAAAATTACTAAAAAATAAAAAATGCCTTTAAGGCATTTTTTAAATACTGGTGAAGCATAATATTTGTCGTTTATAGCTTTCTTGACCTCCCGAAGTTTTAACGAAGAAGGTAGCGAAGAATGAGAAGAAGTTTGGACTTATTTTACTAAAACAAAGTAAAGAGCATTAAAATAACGGCACTTACACTCATTAGAATCGTCACAATCCACCCCCAGATATTGACCCATCTGGGGTTTGTAAAGTCCCCCATAATTTTTTTATCACGACCTATTCTGAAGATAAAAAACATTAATATTGGTGCTACTATACCGTTTACAACCGCAGCATAAAAAAGCGCCTTGATGGGGTTAATATTCAAGAAATTTAAAGCTAACCCAACCAATAAAGATACGATTATCACTCCGTAAAATCCTTTAGCTTGTATAAATTTTTTGTTTAAGCCTTCCTTCCATTTGAATAATTCAGAAATCGCATAGGCAGAAGCGCCGGCTAATACTGGGACAGCAAGAAGACCAACTCCAAAAATACCAATTGTGAATAATAAATATGCGAATTCTCCAGCCAATGGCTTTAATGCCAACGCGGCCTTCTCTGCAGAATCTATGTTTGTGATGCCGTTTTTATTTAGGACAAAAGCAGTTGTTATAATGATAAATAAAAATACAATATTGGCCAGCGCCATGCCGGCATAGGTGTCTTTGCGCATTTCTTTTATTTCGTGTTTGATGGCGATTTTTTTGTGGTCGGATAGTATTTTTTTATCTCGTTTCTCTTCTACTTCTTCAGAGGCCTGCCAGAAAAAAAGATACGGAGTTATGGTAGTTCCCATAACCGCTACCATTGCGGCGAAAAATGCGGCATCAAAATTGATGTTTGGGAATACAATGCTTTTTGCGACCTGGCCCCAATCCGGCTTTATAGCAAACCCTGTAATTATGTAAACCAACAAAGACAAAGTAAGCCATTTTAATATTTTGGCGTATTTGTGGTAAGGAACAAAAACTTCGAGCAATATTATTATTAAAGTAAGCGAAATTATAACCAAATAAAAATTAATCGGAAAAATCAGCTGAAAAGATGCGGCCATGGCACCGATATCAGCGCCTATGTTTATTGTGTTTGCAATTAAAAGCAAAAAAACCAATGGGTATAATATTTTACGACCATAGTGTTTACCTATGACACCAGCTAAGCCTTTATCGGTAACAACACCTATGCGGGCAACTGTCTCTTGGATTGCGGTCATCATGGGCAAAAGGTATAAAGCCAGCCAGTTAAGGCCTAACCCGTATGTCGAACCAACGGACGAATATGTTCCTATGCCCGAAGGGTCGTCATCGGATGCGCCGGTAATTAAACCCGGACCAAGAGTTTTAAGATATGAAACGTGATGTTTAGAACGAGTTTTGGGGGGTAATTTTAAATATTCTTCTAGCTCTTTATGGGGGATAAGTAATATTCCGTCTTCAATAACAGGCTCAATAATATCTTTGCGGATAAGATAAGAAAGTTTACGAACTGAGATACCAAAAGCCTTTTCGGCATCCTTCAGAGTGTAATTGGTAAAAAATCTGTATTTTTTGTCTTTATGTTCCACGGTATTTAGATTATATCAAAAAACCGACTAGACCCAATGG
>CAYZYZ010000014.1:0-16218 GCA_964482765.1 uncultured Candidatus Saccharibacteria bacterium
TCATAAATTGTTCTAAAGTGATTTAGGTGAAGATATGCTTCGAAATTTTTTAAATAATAAACGCAAAGATAAATTGAATATTCTACGTAAAAAATACCCACGTTTTATTTATAAAAGATTTGATATAAAAAAACTAAAGGACCAACTACTAATTACTTTTCACTTCAACATAGAACCGGATGTTTTTTTTAAGCCGCAATTAATAATTGATAATATCAGTAAGCTAGAATTGAATTCCTTAGATGAAGATGCTCTTAAGAATTTAGTATTTCACCTTGGATTAATAGAGATGCTTAGTTACTGGAAAAGCACTTGTTCCCAGAAAATAATAATTGAGTCTGGGTTTCTAAATAAAAAACAAGTTTCTTGGTGGAAGGACTTAATACAGAACGGGATGGGGCAATATTTTTATGAAAATAAAATTAATTTTCAAAAACCTAACTTTATAAAGATAGAATGCACGAGTAATAAAAGATATAAAAAAATTGAAAAAAAATTGAGCAAGGAAAGAGTCCTTCTGCCATTAGGAGAAGGAAAGGACTCGCTCGTAACAACAGAAATACTAAAGCTCATAGGTAAAGGTTTAATTGCTTTTTCGTTAAACCCGACACTCGCAACAAAGAAATTGATCAAAATTGCGGATTTAAAAAACCATATAATTGTCAGTAGAAAAATTGATAATAAGTTATTGGAACTTAATCGACAGGGGTTTTTGAATAGTCATACCCCCTTTTCGGCATATCTGGCATTCTTATCAGCCCTTTGTTCAGTTCTTTTTAATTCTAAGTTTATTGTCCTTTCTAATGAAAAAAGTTCAAATGAAGGCAATGTAAAATATTTAGGAAGAACAATTAACCATCAGTATTCTAAGAGCTTTGATTTTGAGAAAAAGTTTAGAAGCTACTCAAAAAAATATTTAGTAAATGATATAGAATATTTTAGTTTTCTTAGGCCGTTATATGAAATTCAAATAGCAAAGATGTTCAGTAAATATCCTAAGTACTTTAATACTTTTATAAGTTGTAACGATGCTCATAAAACCCATTCCGGAACAAAAAAAGCGACTGAGAAATGGTGTGGCAGATGCCCCAAATGTTTATTTGTGTTTACTATCCTTTATCCTTTCATAGATGAACAAAAATTAATTGAAATTTTTAATAAAAATCTATTTGAAAACAAAAAGTTAATCCCTTTATTAAAAAGTATTACTGGCTTTCAAGATTTTAAGCCTTTTGAATGTGTAGGCACAGAAAAAGAAACTATAGCGGCTTTGTACCTAAGTCTTACTAAAAACAGAAAAGTAAAAAAAATTCCTGTGCTCTTACAATATTTTGAAAACCATATACTGTCAAAAAACAAAACCATTATTAAGCAATCAAAAATAATATTGAAGTCTTGGAACAAGGAACATAATCTGCCGGTAAAATTTGAAAAAGTGCTGAAAGCAAACTACTAAAATGACAATAGACAATCTTAAAAGTAAAAAAGTATTAATCTTAGGTCTAGGCAGAGAGGGGCTAGATAGCTTTAAATTTATCCAAAAGATTTTTCCTGACAAGAAATTTGGCATTGCCGATAAAGCTGAACTTAAGGATTTAGATGCAAACATTCAAAAATTAATCTTAAATAAAGGGCCTGTGCTTCATTTGGGCAAGAATTATCTAAGGGCACTTAAAAAGTATGACATTATTATTAAATCACCGGGGATACCGCCAAAGGTTATAGTGCCCTTCATTTCTAAAAAGCAGAGAATAACTTCTCAAACTGATATTTTTTTTGAAAATTGTACAGGTAAAATTATTGGAGTAACAGGAACAAAGGGGAAGAGTACGACCACTTCTTTAATTTATGAGATACTAAAACAGAATAGACTCAAAGTTCATCTTATTGGGAATATTGGTAGACCAGTTTTATCATTTTTATTTAATGCTAAACCAGACGATATTTATGTTTACGAACTTTCTAGTCATCAATTGTATAATTTTAAAAAAAGTCCTCATATCGCTGTTTTTTTAAATATCTATCCTGAACATTTAGATTATTATGAAAACTTCAAGGAATATTTAAAGGCAAAACAAAATATTACGCGTTATCAGAAAAGTGAAGATTTTATAATTTTTAATCCTCAAAATAAAGAGGTCAGAGAAACCGCAAAAATTTCTAAAGCTAAGAAAATCCCAATCAGAATAGAAAATGTTGGGAGAACTATTAAAATTAAAGAAATTCCGCTAGAAGGGAAATTTAATCTTCAAAATATAGAAGCAGCCATTATCATTGGAAGAATATTTGGAATCTCTAATAGAGATATCGTTAGAGTTATTAAAAAATTTAAACCTCTTGAACACAGATTAGAATTAGTGGGCACTTATAGAGGAATAACTTTTTATAACGATTCTCTAGCAACGGCTCCCGAAGCTACAATAGGAGCCATTAATACATTTAAAGGAAAAGTTCAAACTATTATGCTTGGGGGATTTGATAGAGGCATTGACTATTATTCTAAGTTAGCGAAAACAGTTTTGGAAAATAAAATAAAGAACATAATTTTATTTCCTACTACAGGAGAAAAGATATGGAAGGATATTTGTTCCCAAAATAGAAAAAGATATTTTCTCCCCAAAGCTTTCTTTGTTAATAACATGAAAGATGCTGTAGTTTTAGCTTATAAATACACCTCAAAAGGAAAAATCTGCTTACTTTCACCCGCTTGTGCAAGTTTTGGAATATTTAAAAATTACAAAGAAAGGGGGGATTTATTTAAAAAATATGTTAAGAAGTTAGGAAAAATTTCTTAAAGTAAAATGATTTTAAAAAGAAAAAGTAGAAAACTTGGTATAATCATTGTCCTTATAATAGCTGCCTTAGGGGCATTTTTATTTTTTCCTAATTTACTATACGAAGAAAAGGTTACTAAACAAAAAACAAGGGTTTTTATTGATTCTTTAAAAAGAGAAGAGTTGGTCAAGATTTTAGAATTAAAGAAAGAAGATTTTCAACTTGTTAATGGCAAAAATGAAGCGGATGTTCTTTTAACAAAAGGGGAACAAAAACATTTAGAAACAATTGATTCGGCTCAGGAATTTTATATCCCAGTTGAAAGTTTTTTAAACCAAGTTGAAAATGTTGACTCCACAAAGATTAAAAAAATATTCAAAAAAGAGATTACTAACTGGAAAGAACTCGGAGGAGAAGATTTAGAAATTAAAATTTTGGTATTAGATGTTCCGGAAATAAAATTAGTCTTTAATGAATTTTTTGGGATTGAAAAACTAGACTTTGAGAAAACCACCGATTTAGAAGATCTAATTTCAAAAGTCTCTAAAGATAGAAGATTTATTTCTATTTTGCCTTTAGAAAAAGTAAATTCAAAAGTTAATTCTATATCTATTGATGATATTTCTCCAATTAAATCAAAAGATTTTTCCAGCTATCCTTTAAAAATTAGTTATTTTTTGCAGAGTAAAAAGAAAAATTCAAAAGAGCAGTCTATAGTTCACGCAATAAAAGAATATTTATCTAAATATAAAGGAGAGACGGTAGAGCTTATAGCGGTAGGCGATATAATGCTTTCTCGTCACGTGGGGGAAAAAATAAGAGAAGCCAAAGATAATTCCTTGCCTTTTAAGAAACTTTTTGGTCTTCTTTCGTCGGCTGATATTACGTTTGCTAACTTAGAATCGCCATTTTTCAATCAGGGTCAATCAGTAAAAGAAGGAATGGTCTTCAAAGCCGAACCCGAGACTATAGAAGGTTTAAAACTTGCCGGCATAGACTTGATTTCTTTAGCTAACAATCATTTCGGCAACCAGGGCAGGGCAGGAATGGTTTACACCTTCAATCACCTGAAAAATAATAATATTAGTTATTTCGGGGCAGGTAATAATATAGAGGAAGCTCATACTCCCACACTATTAGAGAGCCGAGGAACAAGATTTGCCTTTCTTTCTTATAACGAAGTCTCGCCCGAAAGCTATAAAGCAGGCGGTGATAAAGCCGGTCTAGCTTGGATATCCGAAAATGAAGAAGATTTGGCGAGGATGGAAAAGGATATAAAGAAAGCTAAAGAAAGGGCTGATGTGACAGTTCTTTCATTTCACTGGGGAGTAGAGTACAAAGTAAATCCAAATTCAAAGCAGAGAAATATTGCCCAAAGAGCCGTCAATGCCGGCGCCGACATCATCTTGGCGCAGCACCCCCATGTCGTTCAAGGATTGGATTTTATAGATGATAAATTCATTGCTTATAGCTTAGGGAACTTTGTTTTTGATCAAATGTGGTCAGAGGAGACGAAAGAGGGTTTGGTGGTAAGGGTTTATATAAAAGGAAGCAAAGTTTTGGATATAGACCTTATTCCTATAAAGATAGAGAATTTTAACCAGCCTCGCCTGGCAAATACTCAAGAATCTGGGAAAATACTAACTAGAGTATATTCTGCTTCTTTTAGCAAGTGATTTTTGAGCCTGAATAAGAGATTCTTCTCTAATTATTTGACTTTTTTGCTCATTTGTGCTAAAATATTATTTGTGAAGTTAAAGAATGTCACAAATTATTCAAGATCCGCTGAGGAGTGGCTGAAAAATTTTGATATTTTGAGAATTAGAGAAAAAATACTCAGCATTGCAACAGATGATAAAGAGAGGGAAATCTTAATTAGGCGATTCGGACTCGATGATAAGGAGCCAGAAACCCTTGAATCAATAGGGAAGAGTTTCCGTGTTACAAGAGAAAGGATAAGGCAGATCGAGAAGAGTATTCTAAAAAACATAGGTCGCTCCTCGGTATTAGGAGAAGTATTTTCCAATTTGGAGAATTATTTAAGCAAGAGAGGCGGAATAGTTACTAATTCTGAGCTTGAGAAAATCTTAAAACTGGATAGTGAGCAAGCAAGAGCCATTTTTAGAATACTGCTTGAATCTTCTGATAAATTTAGTAAAATAGAGAATCCGTTGGTAAAAAAATCATGGGTGCTTTTCCGATATTCGCCGAATCTCCTGCTAAACCTAATTACTATTTTAGAAGGAATCTTGAAAGATTCCAAAAAGATAATGAGTGAAGGCGAGTTGATAAATTCGGCGCTTAAAGAGACCGAAAATCTTAAAAATGGAGAATTAGTTGACAAAGAATTTACAAAAGCAGCAATTTTTTCAGCCAAAAACATTGGAAAGACAACCGAGGGCAAATTTGGATTGACAAGATGGGGAATTGTGAATCCAAGAAACACTCGAGATAAGGCTTACGTAGTTTTGAGGCGGGTCCTAAAACCGCTTCATTTCCAAGAATTAACAGAAAGGATAAAGGAAGCAAAATTCTCAAAAAAGATGGTTAGCGTTGAGGCTGTTCACAACGAGCTTATAAGGGATCCAAGATTTGTTCTGGTTGGAAGAGGCATTTATGCTTTAAAGGAATGGGGTTATAAACCAGGAACAGTCGCTGATGTTATAGAAGAGATTTTACAGAAAGAGGGGAGACCTCTTCATAAAAATGAGATTGTAAAAAAAGTGTTGGAAAAAAGGCTTGTAAGAAAGAATACAATACTTTTAAATTTACAAGAAAAGCCTCAATTTGAAAGAGTTAAAAGAGCTGTTTATAAGCTTAAGGAAAAAAAATGATAGAAGAAATATTCATAAATTTATCTAAATATCTTTTCATAATACTGTTTATAGCAGGGTGGGTGTCCATTCCCGTCTTTTTGTATTACTCTTACCAGAATAAAAGGAAAAGAGAGTGGATAGAAAATCAAGAATTTCATTTGGTTAAGATTTTAGTTCCTAAAGAGAATGAGAAGGGTCCTTTAGCAGCTGAACAGATGTTCGCTTCTTTACACGGCATATTCAAACCTCGCGTCGAAAGGAAAGCGGAGGGCTCAATGCAGGAGCACATAAGCTTTGAGATAGCTTCCTCGGGCGACAGGATTTCATTCTATGTTTGGCTGCCCTTGCATCTTAAGGATTTCATTGAGGGACAGATTTATGCCCAGTATCCGAAAGCCGAGTTTGAGGATGTTTCTGATTATGCCGATAAAGATTTTTCTGATTGCCATGTTGTCGGTACTGAGATCATTTTAAACAAGAATGAGGTTCTTCCTATAAAAACCTTTCTAAATTTTGAGGAGGTTGATCCATTATCAGGCATAACTAGCGTCTTGTCGAAGATTGAGGAAGAGAATGAACATATATGGATACAGATTTTGGTCAAGCCGGTTGACGATTCCTGGCTCGAAAAGGGTTTAGCTTATGTTAATGCCATGAGAGAGGGTCGTTCACCAGAAATTGTAAACATGAGAGGTATGGCAAAGGAGCATTTTAAAGGATTTGCTAAAGATCTTTTTAAAGCCGCGGTTACACCAGCTGAGGAATTCACTAAACCTACTGAGCCGCCTAAATTAGCTTCTACTGATGAAGCTAAAATAAAAGCTATTGAGGAGAAAATTTCCAAACTTGGCTTCGGCGTTAAAATAAGAGTAGGGTATCTAACAAAGAATGCTGATTTGGCACAAGCCAAGATTCGATTAAGATCAATTATCGGCGCCTTTAAGCAATTTAATACTACTAACTTAAATGGTTTCCAAGCCGGCTCAACTATAATAGGGGAGCAGTTCATCAAAGATTATAAAGCCAGATTATTTTTGGATGAGGGTTATGTTCTTAATATAGAAGAGGTGGCAAGCATTTTCCATCTGCCCAATGTTTCGGTTGAGACTCCTATGATTGGCTGGACTGGTTCCAAGAAAGGGGAGCCACCCGAAAGCCTTCCTGTAGCAACCGGTCGAGAAACCGATAAAGAGTTGTCTATATTTGCCGAGACTAACTTTAGGCATAGGAGACAGAAGTTTGGCATAAGAACCGATGACCGAAGACGTCACATGTATCTAGTAGGGAAGACAGGCACAGGAAAGACTAATATGATGGAAAATATGGTGATTTCCGATATAAAGGCTGGTCACGGCGTAGGCGTTGTTGACCCTCACGGAGATTTTGTAGATACAGTCTTAAGGTATATACCCAAAGAAAGAATTAATGATGTGATCTTGTTTGACCCAGCAGATCACGAACATCCTATTGGCTTTAACCCCTTAGAAGCTGTGGGCAGGGATCAAAAAACGCTGGTAACTTCCGGTTTGATTAGTATATTCCAGAAAATTTGGGCAGAGTCTTGGGGGCCTCGGTTGGAATATATTTTAAGGAATACCATTATTTCGCTTCTTGATTATCCCGACAGCACGATGATAGGAATTTTGAAGATATTAGTTGATTCTGATTATAGGAAAAAAGTAATCGAAAAAATAAACGATCCGGTAATTTTGGATTTTTGGAATAAAGAGTTTGCCCGGTATAATGAGAAAACTAGAGTAGACTCTATTTTACCAATACAGAACAAAGTCGGACAATTCCTCTCTAGCGCTACTATAAGAGATATCGTTGGTCAACCCCAAAGCAAGATCAATATGCGTGACATTATAGATAACAAAAAAATTCTTCTTCTAAAACTGGCTCAGGGTCAGATAGGTGAGGACAACTCTTCGCTTTTAGGGGCAATGATGATAACTAAGATGCAGTTGGCGGCTATGAGCAGGACCGATATTCCGGAGGATGAAAGAGTTGACTTCTATCTTTATGTTGATGAGTTTCAGAATTTTGCAACTGAGAGCTTCGCCAAAATTCTTTCTGAGGCAAGAAAATACCATCTTAATCTTACTTTAACCAATCAATATATTGCTCAATTGATAGATGCTTCACGGTCAGAAGCGGTTAAACACGCTATTTTTGGTAATGTTGGTAGTTTGGTTTTCTTTAGGGTGGGTGCCAATGATGCAAAAGATCTAGCTAAAGAGGTAGAGCCTGTTTTTGAGGAAAATGATTTAGTTAATTTAGACAAATACCATATCTATGTCAAATTGTCTATTGATGGAGTTACTGGCAACGCCTTTTCAGCTAAGACCATAAAAATTCCTGAACAGACAGAAGAAAACGTCGAGGTTATTATAAGAAACAGCCGTGAAAGATATGCAACAAAAAGAGAGATTGTAGAGGAAAAAATTGCTCAATTATCAGAAGAGGGAAGTACGGTGGCAACAGTTGGAGGAGAAGATAAGAGAGGAAAAGATGATGTCAAATACTCAGAATATTTAGAGTCTATGAAAGAAGAGATTGAAAAATCTGGGATTCCTTCTGAAGGTACAGAGGCTATGAAACCCAATCTAGAGGACCACAAGGAATCAAAAGAAGAGAAATTAAAGGAGTTGACATCGAAAATAGTTAAAGAAAAGAAAAAAGACGAACCAATAAAAGTAGAACCAACAAAAAATGACCAAAATAATAACTTGACGCAGAGTAGGGGAGAAAAAGAGATAAAGCCCGGAGAAATTATTAAATTCTAAAAATGACAGAATAAAAAATAACCCTCACTGATTTTGGGGGTATTTTTTATTCAGTTAAGATTTAATTTAAAGATTGTTTAAATTTTTAAATTTATCTATTATCTATTAGTAGCGATAGTATTATTAGGAGAGCGAGTGTGAGAGAACGTCGCACAATGTAGGTTGGAAGACGTTCTGTATGAGATAAACTATGGGATAAGCTCTCTCTACACGAGCTGATATGGTTTATATAAATTAATAATTCTATTTAAAAAATAATCAATACTAACTAACTCAATATTTCTTGGCAGTTTTGTGAATTTATTTGCGGTAATTTGATTTAAAGATTTTTGATTAAATAGTGAGTTCATGCAAATGAAATATATTTTTAGTTCTCTTTCAGGATAGTCCCCCCCCTCAATTTAATATTTATTATTCCATTTATGCTCCTAATGTGTGCTGGGAAGAATACATCAATAGCGAAATTAGTATTTTTACAATATACATAAAAATCATACCGTCTTTTTGTTCTGTTAATGGGTTTTTGAAAATGTACAAAAGGTTCGCCAAATCTCGCTACCAATTCTTTACTTAGTTTATTTTCTAATTCTAACGACCTCTTGTTTATTTCCTGCATTTGAATTGATCTTTGATCGCCTTTTCTGAGGTCAGGATTATCTATATTTTTCAATTTATTCCTTAGATTTATTAATCCTTTAAATTTTCTTTGAATTTGTCTAGAGGTCGGAAGATAATTACATTCATCTATTTCATATGCTGTGGGAAAGTGGTTATTTTTTTCATAAAATAATTTGATATTGTTCAATATTTCTCTTTCTGTCCAGATCGATTCCCTTTTTCTCATATTTTTTAACTATCTAAATTTATAAATTGATTTGTTTTTGGCGGTTAAGTCTATGTACTCTAGATTTTTCCTCTGCTCGCCTATTTGTTTTAAGGTTTCCTCTAACTTCTTTATCTGGTCTTCTAGGGTTTTGGTTGTGTCAAAGACCAGCCTAAAGCCCTCTTTAGTTATAACATTTATTATGAATGTAGTTTCTTTTATTTCAAAGTATTCAACATTTACATTTAGGTTTTTTAGTTTAAGGTTTAATTCCTCAATAAATTTAACAAAATTTGGGTAAACAACTCTTTTATCATTACTAACCGGAAGGTTGCTTGTATCCTTTACAAAAGGAAGATTTTCAAAATTTTCTGTTTCTTTTAATACAAAACCATCTTCATCTAAAAGAAATCTTTTATTTCCTGTTTCCCATCCTAATTTAGCTTTCTTTTCTGTTACAGAGACTTCGATTGAATCTGGGAATTTTCTCGTAATGGTTACTGATTTTATGTCTTTAATCTTTCCTGTAATCGCATTTTTCAATCGTGAGGAATTTAACAGGAAGAAATTATTGTTTTTAAATAACAAAAACCTGGGTTTTTCCAATTCTTTTTTCGCTATTTCCTCTATTCTGCTTGAAAAAGTTGCTGCTCCTTTGATTCTTATATTCTTTATCGCCAAGTAATCCGTGGTTAATAATACGTACAATCCAGCTATTAGAGCAATCAGGAATAGAATTTTGGTTAGTTTTCTTAAAAAACCCGATCTCTGTTTTGACCGTTTCCTTTCCCTGGCGTTAAAGACTTTTGGATTTCTATAAACCCTTGAGTAGGTTCTTCTTCTATTCATTCTTTAAACCCATTTTTATAAGATAAGCTATTAATTGTTTAAAGTTTAACCCGTAAGCTTTAGCAGCCTTAGGGACAAGGCTCTCGCTGGTCATTCCAGGTATTGTGTTTATTTCTAAAACGAATGTCTTGTTATCCTTGAGTATCATATCTGTTCTAGAAATATCTCTGCAGCCAATTATTTTGTGTACCTTAAAAGCGAGATTTTGGGCTTCCCTGGCTATTTTTCTACTTATTCTAGCAGGAACTATTTCCCCGCTATAACCTGAATATTTAGCTTTGTAATTAAAGAATTCCTGCTCCTCAGGGATTATTTCAATCACCGGCAGTACCTTCAAGTTTTTACCTCTGCCTATAACCGGAACCGATAACTCCCTTCCTTTTATATATTCTTCAATTATTGCTTTTTTATCAAAACTGAATATTCTTTTTAAAGCTCTTTGGAATTCTTTCTTATTTTTTACAATTTCTACACCAATGCTCGAACCTTGGTTCACCGGTTTTACAACAAAAGGGAAAGGCATTAATCTATTGCCTCTATCCCCTTTCTCAATTATTCTGAATCCAGGAGTTTTTATATTATTGGCTTCCAGAAGCCTTTTAGTAACCTCTTTGTTCATCCCAATTGCTGATGCTAAAACCCCGGAGCCGATATATTTAATCTTTAAAGACTCCAAAAGTCCTTGAATAGTTCCATCTTCACCCCCCGGGCCATGAAGAGCAATAAATGCCAGGTCTATCTTTTTATCCTTTGCTAAATTTATTAACTTGAGTAGACCTTTTTTTGTATCAAGTAATTTGGCATTGTATTTTTTCCTGTTGATGTTCTTAAAAATCATTTCCCCGCTTTTAAGAGATATTTCTCTTTCCGCTGAGTCGCCGCCGCATAAAACAACTATATTTTTTTTGCTCATCTCCATCCCTTTTCTTCTAAAAACCTTATCTCCCTATTCAATTGAACACCAAATTTGTTCATAACTTTCTTTTGAATTTTTTTAATAAGATATTTAACATCTTCGGTCTTTGCTTTCCCTAAGTTGATTATAAAATTTCCATGTTCTTTAGAAATTTGAGCCTTTCCCCTGCTTTCACCTTGAAGTCCTGCTTTCGCGATCAATTCTCCGGCATAATAATTTTTAGGGTTTTTGAACACGCTTCCGGCTGAAAATTCTTTGGGCTGATTTTTTCTCTTTTTAAGGATATTTTTTATCTTATTTTTTATCTTTTTTTTATCAGATTTTTTTAAGCTTAAAGTTGCTTCTAATATTATATCTTTCTCCTTTTTTATTTTACTTTCTCGGTAACCAAAATTAAAGTAACTTGGTTTAGCTTTAATAATCAGGCCATTATTTTTTAATATCTTAACAGATTCTACAATTTGGGAAATGCTTTTTGAGCCAGTTCCAGCATTGCCAGCGACAGCCCCTCCTAAAGTGCCTGGTATCCCAGCCAAAAATTCTGCTCCGCCAAGGTTATAATCTCTAGCCAAAGATAATAATTGAGCCAGAGAGATCCCTGCTCCGCAGGTGATTCTGTTTTTTTCTGTATGGCAGTCTTTGTAGTTTATTTTTAAAACTAAACCGCGGAATCCTTTGTTTCCTATTAGTATATTGGAGCCCTTTCCTATTACCACTAGAGGTATTTTTTTACTTTTTGCAAATTCTTTTGCCTTTAGAACATCAATAATGCTTTTAGCATCAACGAAAAAATCAGCCTTACCGCCTATTCGGAAAGTCGTGTAATTCTTTAAAATTTTACTCTTTTCTATTTTCATTTTTTTAGGAATAACTCCCCCACTCTGTATACTGGTCCAGCACCAATGGTTAATAAAATATCTCCTTCTTTAACATTTTTGGAGAGATACGAGGCTGTATTTTCGAAAGAACCAATATACAAGGCTTTCTGACGGTTTATTCTGTTAATTTCTTCCACCAAAATTTTTGAACTTACTGTTTTAATATCTTTTTTTGAATCTCTAACTTCGTAAATATCTGTAACAATCAAACGGTCAGCGTCAGGAAAGGATTTCGCAAAATCCTCAAAGAGGAGCTTGGTTCTAGAATATTGATGAGGCTGAAATACAACCCAAAGATTTCTCCTTTCCGGATAGAATTTTTTTACAGCTTCCAAAGTTGCTCTAATTTCTGTTGGGTGATGGCCATAATCATCGATGACTAGCACCCCCTTCTTTTCGCCCTTAACCTCCATCCTTCTTACAGTTCCTTTAAAATTTTCTAAAGATTCCTTAATTTTTTTGAGATTCACTCCTAATTTTGAGGTGGTAATTACTGCCGCTGAAGCATTAAGGGCGTTATGTTTTCCAGGTATTTTTATTAAAAAGGAGTCGATTTTTTGGTTATTTTTGGTAATATCGAACAAAACTTTTCCGCTCTCTTCTCTAATATTTTCTGTTTTCCATTCAGCTTCTCCTTCTGATGCCCCATAAGTTACCACCGGAAAATTGAAATCATTTTTGTCTAGTATTTTTTTGACATTCAAATCATCAGCATTAACTACCGCAAAACCATTTTCCGGGGTAAGCATTAAGAATTTCGAAAATACATTTATAATCTCATCCAGGTTTTTGAAGCAGTCCAAATGTTCTTCTTCTATGTTTGAGATGATGGTTATAAATGGCTTTAATTTTAAAAATGAGGAGCGGTACTCGCAGGCTTCTGCCACCATAAACTCGCTTTCACCCTTTCGCCAATTGCTGTTTTCTATCTCAGGAATAATGCCTCCTACTGCAACCGTGGGGTCTAAGCCAGAGTTTTTTAAAATAACCGAAATCATTGACGAGATGGTTGTTTTCCCATGCGTTCCCGCCACGGCAATTGCTTTTTTTACTCCCATTAGCTCACCCAGGTATTCTGACCTGTCTTTTATACGAATGCCTAATTTTCTTGCTTCAAGAAGTTCAGGGTTGTCTTTTTTTATTGCTTGGCTTATTACTGCCGACTCTGTATCAGGAGGAAGATTTTTTTGATTGTGCCCAATGTAAATTTTAGCACCCAGTTTTTTTAAAGAATCAGTAATCTTAGTTTTTTCTTTATCGGAGCCACTAACAAGATGACCGCTTTTTAAGGCTATGCCGGCCAAAGCACTCATTCCTATGCCCCCTATTCCAATAAAATAAATCTTCATCTTTATTTAATTTTAATTTAAATATAAAAAATTTGAAACTACCAAAATTTTATAAAATTCTTGAAAATCGGCTAGAATATTGTAGAATTTGGTAGAATGTTGCATTTTGAGGCTAACTCACCTATAATGTATATATAGCTAAACTTTTAGGAGGTTTTTTATGGAAGCTTACTGTGTTAAGTGCCGAGCTAAGAAAGAGATGCAGAATGTTCAGGAAATTACTATGAAAAACGGAAAGCCAGCATCAAAAGGAGAATGTCCAGATTGTGGCACAAAGATGTTCAGAATCGGCCAGGCTAGCTAAGAACGGAAATAGAAAAGACCCGAAAAATACAAGGGTCTTTTTCTATTTATAGTAATAATTTATAATCGTTTTAAGCCCTCATCGTCTAGTGGTTAGGACGCCAGGTTCTCATCCTGGTAACAGGGGTTCGACTCCCCTTGAGGGTACCATAGATAAAGTAAAAATAAAAAATCAAAAAGTAAAAATACTTCTAAATATTAATAAAATAAGGGAGTCGAACAGAGAAGGGGTCGGGAAACGGAAGTTTCCCGCCTAGGGTGACAGCTTCGAAGTCCTTCGGAGCGCCAGAGGGCGGAAACCCTATGGAGCGCAGACCGTATGGTCGAGCAGTGAAACTCCCCTTGAGGGTACCATAAAAATATATGAATAACTTTATTCGTCGGATATGCCAACGCCCGAAGAAGCAAGTTCTATCCAAATCTGTCCGCGGTTAAATTTTACCTCATTCCCCGACTCGTCGTAGAATTTGGTTCTCTGTTTTCGAGAGAGCTTTTTCCAGGTGCCGGTTATTTTTTTACCGTCTATAAATATAACTGCTTTCCCGGTGCCGTCATTTTTAATTTCTGTGCTTTGGCCCTCTTTGGGATTTTCCGGCGGCTTTAGCCAGCTTTGGACGTACTGGATTATAACTGTTTTAGCTTTTATCTGTTCCTCGGTATTTTTATCCACATGTTCCTTGCCAGCAAGATTTCTTTTGTAGATATTGAATTCTCTATCATAATAATAGTCTACTTTATAGTTTGCGGATGAGAAGTTTATAGTAATTTTCTTTGTCTGCCCCCTATTTTCGTTTCTTTCGTCATCTTTAAAAAGCCACTTGTCATATTCAGCATTAGCGTTCCACTTTTTGCTCTCCCCTGCTTTTCTTAGGTTGTCAGTCGAAGAGTACACATTGTGAGGGGCATACCTTTTTTTGTCGCGCCAATAGTACTTGCCTAAAGAAAACTGGTCTATATCAAAGAAATTATCAAGCTCTTTTATGAGGGCTAAAGCGTCTTTATTGTCGCCGACATGGGCGTAGAAGGCGTTATATTCATCAGCACTTCTTACAAAGCAGGTTCTAGCACTTCTTATAGGGCCTATTTCTGAGATATCATTTTCAACAAAGAAAGCTAAAAACCTCGTTATGCCCCCCTCAGTTACAGCTTCGTAAACTAATCCCGCTTTATCTAGACCTGACTGCGGTCTGGCATCAGTATGATTTTCAATAGCTACAGCAATAGGTCTTCTTTGAGCCTTTTCCTTGGTTGTTAAAACACCATTTAATGGCGATTCAGTATCAAATGGTGAAACCTCAACCTTTTCAGGCGGTTTAGTTTCTTGAGGAACTTCTTCTAATCCCTTTTTGTTGAAGAATAGAAAAAATACAGCCGCGGAAGCTAAAGCGATAATAAAAACAATAATAGAAATAACAAGAATTAATTTCTTTTTGGATTTTTTCGGCTTCTTGGGCGGGCTTGTCTCAGCTTTTGGCAGAGGTTCTTTTTTAAAAACCGGAGTCTTGTCCTGCGCTGGTTTCTTAAGAGGTCCAATAATTTGAATATCAGTTATATTTTTGGACATCATTTACAAACTATTAACTCTTATTATTATATAAGATAATTACACAAAAATAAAAAATGGCTCACTGTCCTGCGGTTTAGAACCATTATAGATAAATGTGACAGTGTAAAAAATAATTGTCTCATGCCTAGCAAAAGTAAACCCCGTTAGATAAAGATATCTAACTGGGTAAAGGACTGCTCAAAATTTAGAAATATTAGCTAATGAATTTGATTATAGGTTTTCTTATCTTGCCGGAGCAGTGTTTGACTTAGAGTTTCCCTTAACCTTATTCTTATCTTTCTGGGGAAGATTAGAACCTTCAATTAAATCATCTACCTTCTTCTCAAACTCTTCTTTTTTGTGAATGCCCTGAACGTTATTTATGGCGTTTAAAAGACCCTTTTTAGAATTTTCCATCGCATTTAAAATAGAATCCCTCGCCTCTGTAGGAACCTTTTCGTAAACCTTTAATAATACTTCTTGCTGTCTTAAACTGTTTGCTTGGAGTTTAGCGACCAGCTCATCAACATTCTTGCCTTTGTCTTTAGCTTCTTCTGTCTTTTTAGTTGCTTTTTCTATCCGCTCTCGGAATTTATCCAACAATTTTTGAGCTAATTCTGTTTTTCCTTTCTCGGCTAGCTTTTGAGCTTCAATCAATCTCTTGTTTGCCAGTTTTAATTGAAGTTCTGCTTTTGAAGTTGGATTCAAAGTAATAAACTTTTGAATTCCTTCAAACCAGGTTTTCAGAAAATAAAAAGGTGAATCGGGTAAAAGAGACGGATTATAGGTATCCAAAACTTCGACTTCCGAGTCAGCTTTAGCAAAGGCTGATTGGGTCTGAAAAATAGGTACTAAAATAAAGGTTAAAATTAGTACCGCTCCGAAAATTTTCCTGCTCATTTTTACCTCTTATTTAACTTTTAATAAAATTATAAACTTAAGAAAAAAAATGCAAATAAAGGTGGCCTTGCATTTGGTAGCTTTGCCCCCTATTTTTTACTAATATATTTCCAGAGAGCAATACCTACTAAAACCAGGTCAATTAGAACAATTAAGTAAGTCAGCCACATAAAAGTCATTGTCGTTCCTGCATTTCCGCCCATCATTCCTTGAGACATTGAGTTGAAATCCGTCATCATTTTAAGCCTCCTTATTATTTATTAAATTATACCACAAA
>CAYZYZ010000015.1:0-9050 GCA_964482765.1 uncultured Candidatus Saccharibacteria bacterium
TTTAAAATTCTGAAAGGTGATTCGAAAAATACAACCAGTCGTTCTTCCTTCTTTAAGTTTTGAAGTAAAGTTTGCCTGCCTTTTTTCTTGGGAAAATACCCTAAAAAGACGAACTCGTTTCCCGGAAAACCAGCAATAGATAAAGCAGTTGTTACAGCCGATGGGCCGGGAATAGGAATAACTTCTATACCCTCTTTTACTGCTCCGGAAACTAATAAACCGCCAGGGTCAGCAATTCCAGGGGTGCCAGCATCAGTCACAAAAGCTACATTTTTATTTTCTTTTTTCATTTCCTCCACCAGCCTTTTTACTTTTTCTGGTTTTGAACGCTCATGAATGCTTACAAGGGGCTTTTTTATATTATAGCGATTTAAAAGTTTTAAAGTTACCCGAGTATCTTCTGAAGCAATTAAATCAACTGACTTTAAAACCTCAATCGCCCTCAGAGTGATATCTTTTAAATTCCCTATCGGAGTTGAAACAATATATAATTTTCCGCTCAAATGATTTCTCCTTAAACGGTGACAGTCACCTTCTTTTGCATACAAACAAAAGGCTTAAAGAAGCAATTTTTAATGTGTAAAATAAATTTTGGCATAATTTTATACCATTTTTATATTAAAGGGAAAAATCGGCTCTTCTTCTACACCCAATCCTTCTTTAACAAAATCTAAATAAGAAATCCTTGACTTTTCAAAATCTTCTCCTAAATAATCTAAAAACCTTTCTCGATCTATA
Organism: uncultured Candidatus Saccharibacteria bacterium; assembly: GCA_964482765.1. Taxonomy (GTDB): domain Bacteria; phylum Patescibacteriota; class CPR2_A; order CG2-30-33-46; family CAYZYZ01; genus CAYZYZ01. The sequence goes on from CAYZYZ010000015.1 coordinate 739, forward strand.
AAATCTTCCTTATAATTTTGTTGGAAATAAACTAAATAACTTCCCCAACGATAATCTTCGGGTTTTTTGACTAAACCAGCTCGAAAAGAATTTAGGTCTATATAGCGACCAACCTCCCAAAGATAAGAATCTTTATCAATCAAACTGCTAAAAAATCTTTCTTGAAAAAGATGGCCAGAACTTTTATATCGCCGGTGGAAGTATTTAACATAAGATGTGTTAATCTTATGCATAATTTTAGAAATTGTGATTTCTTTCGTCTCGATTGCTAAATGATAATGATTTGGCAAAAAAGAGTATGCATAAAGACAAAATGGGTATGTTTCTTTAGCTTCTTGGATTATTTTTAGAAGTTTTTTATAATCTCTTGTACTTCTAAAAATTCTACGCTGATTATTACCCCTGGAGACAACGTGATAAAGCGAATTAGGAGAGATGATTTCTTGACGAGCTTTTCTTGGCATAATTTAATTTTACAAAATTAACCAATTTTATGCCATATTAAAAATCATATTATTTATTTGGCTTTAAGTAGCCAATTTTATCCACACATTTTCCGGTGACTGTCACCTTTTTAAAAGCTATTTGGATTTTATAAAAGTTAGACTTATAATTTATAAAGAAAGGGAGTATAAAATATGATCATTCCAACTAGCGGTATAGCTTTCTTTTTTGGAGCTTTTGTTTATATTTATCTCGGAAGAAGGTTTTGGCGATGTTACAAAGCTGAAAATAATACTGTTGCAAAGCTCTTTGGTTATGCTTTCTTTTTATTAGGAACATACTCTGTTGTTGTAGGAATACCATCTTTATTACTTATTGAAAATCAAACTATCTGGCGGATTATTGCTCCTATCTATGCGTTTCTCTTAGGTGGAGGTTACTTGATAATAGGTTATACTGTAGGCTACATAAGATTTCGAAAATACCTGCCATTTTATATTACCCTACTTTTGGTGGGTCTAATATCTATCGTAACATTGTACATTATTTATCCACCTTCTTATTTTTATACTGATGGCTCTTTGAACTGGAAAATTAATTTACCAATAATGGGGTTAGTTATTCCTATTTTTGTTATGATGATTATTATCCCAAGCATAATAATTTTTTTTCAGGAGGCAAAAAAGGCAGAAAATAAAAAAGTAAAAATCAGGAGCCTAGGATTTGGATTAGCTCTAAGTGCGGCATTCTTTGGAATGATTTCAGATTTTTTTCTCATTACCGTCTTTGGACTCCATCCAATATTTTCCGATTTAAATTACTTTATAATTTCTTTAATTTTGCTACTTACCTTGGTTCCAACTTGGACTCCTCTAAAGAAAAAATTGGATGAAACAGATAGAAGGGTTCTCTAATCAGATTCTATTTCCCGAAAATTAACATTTTATTTCATACTGAAAACTAAAAAATGACTATGTATTTTTAAACGGTGAGTCACCTTACTTTGTATAAAAAATATTATATAAATTTATCCAGTCTTTTAAAGACAAGTCTTCGGCTCTTTTTTGGGGAACTATACCTGCTTTAAGTAATAATTCTTCTGCCTTTGCTCTCGTTAATTTAAAGCCACTAGCTATATTGTTATGTAATTGCTTTCTGGGGCTGGAAAAACCAACTCTTACAATTCTAAAAAACCCCTTCTCGTCAATATTCTTTACTGTTAACTGTTTACTGCCTGCCCCGAGCGAAGTCGGGGGGTTAACTGTTAACTTTATTATGGCTGAATCAACCTCAGGCTTTGGCCAAAAAGAATCTTTGGAAACATAACTTATAATTCCCGGCTTGGCATAAAACTGCACGGAAACTGCCAAAATGCTCATCTCTCCTGGTTTAGCAACAATTCTTTGAGCCATCTCTTTTTGAACCATCAGAATCAAAAATTCAGGTTTATTTTCTGCTTCTAAAAAATTTTTTAATATGGGCGATGTAATATAATAGGGAATATTTGCTACTACTTTATATTTTTCGGGAATTTCCTTTTGAAGATCTAACTTTAAAATATCTTGATTTAATATTTTTAAATTTTTAAAATTTTTTGCGTTTTCCTCAAGAATTTTGGCCATTAAAGGATCTTTTTCTACGGCAATAACTTTTTTTACCTTGTTTAAAAGTTCTAAGGTTAAAACTCCCAAACCCGCTCCGATCTCTAAAACAACATCACTCTTTTTCAAATCTGAAGATTGGATTATCTTTTTCAAAACAGATTTGGAAATTAAAAAATGCTGTCCCAGCCGCTTTTTTGCCCATAATCTGTGGGTTTTGAGAATATTTTTTACTTCGGAAATGTTGGTTAAATCCATACTAATAATATAACCGCAAAACTGACGTGAAACCACACGCAAAACTGACGCGTGGTTTTGCGTTATTTTTATTAGCGTTAGTTCTGCGATTTTATCTTCTTCCGCAAATTGGCCAGGCACCATAACCAGAGCGAGATATCTTCCAGGCAGTTGTGTAAATTTGGGCCTCAGCATCAAAGATACTTGCACCAGCATATCCTGCCCCGGAAGATGCCGAGCTCCAAGTAGAAGGCAGGTACTGAAAAAGTCCAAAAAATCTTCCGCCACCGCCAACAGAATTTGGATTTCCTCCACTTTCACACATCATAAGTCTCTGCATCTTGGAGGCATCGACTCCATATTTTGCGGCAGCATCATTTATCAAATCAGCAAAAGAGCCCGAAGCATAAGAGAATCGGGGCTTGGTTCCCCTAATGACGACTTGAGAAACCGGCTCCTTAATAATTTTTTCGGAAAGAACCTCCCTTGCAATCTCTGCGCCGTTCTCCATAGTTCTTTTTAAATATACTTCCTTCTTGCCAATCTCGCCGGTTCTTTCAGTCTTGATCTCGCCCTCCAAAAGACTGCTGTCTTTTTTAACTTCCACCGCAAAAGGAATGTCAACGAGCTCTGAATTTTCATTCTGAATAACTCTTATGACCTTTACATCCATGTTATCCGCAATCTTGGTATCCAAACTAGGCTCAACCCTGTCTTGAGGATTCAAAATGATATTCTCAGCATACAAAAGGTCTGAAACAGTGCCCAATCTGGTATGAATCTTTCTCAAGCCGCCGTCGACATAAAGATTAACAGTATTAGCCCTGTCGATGTAGATCTTTAAGCCTACCACTATCTCGTCCAAAGGATCGGCAACTTTTACTTCATCACTGGCATAGAGATTTATCGAAAGGTCTTTTAATATCTCCTGAGCTCCCAAATGAGCACTTCTTCCGATAATAACTTTCTCCTCGTCAAAAACTGTCACCGGCAGCATCTTTTTAATATAAACATCTGTCTTCTGATTTAAGGTTGTATTAATATCGGGCTCTAAAACCTCATCACTTGCCGGCTTAATATCTTTTTCTTCCAAAGCTTCCTTTAGAACATCTTTGTCCGTGCTGAAACTTATTTTATTTGTTCCATGGAAGACATTTACAACTTTTGAGGAATTATCCTGATACAAGAAAGCCATAGCGCTTAAACTGGGTGGCACGCTGGCATTCGAAACCAAAGGAAAGATACTGAAAAACAAAAAGGTTGCTTTCAGTTTCAAAGACAACTCTTTCCAATTTTTAAGAGCCTTAAAACTCTTGATTAAATTTTCTCTAGTTTTGCTGTAACCCCTTTTGATTTGGGTTAACAGTAACTTATGCGTTTCTATAAAAAACCTCCAGGTTAGTCATAAATTTCCCGCCCCTGAAGTTTTTATTTTTGTTTTGAAATTTGGATTTTGATGATTTTAGAAGCCTTTGCTTTTTAAAATCATAAACAAGCATTATACAGATAAGGAAAAGGGTGTCAATATGGTAAAAAAATGGCTCAAAAGAGCCATTTTTTAAATTTTTGATTATTTTTTGTTTATTTTTAGAGCCAATCTATTCATAGTCCCTAAAGGGCTTATTTCCCTAACAGCTCGGAAATTTTTTCTTTATCAAAACCAATAACGATTTCTCCGTCAATGTCTAGAACCGGCACGCCCATCTGCCCTGACTTTTCTACCATCTCTTTGGCGGCTTTTTCATCTTTTGAAACATCAACCTCATTATAAGAAACGCCCATTTCGTCCAAAAATTCTTTGGCTTCTTGGCAATAAGGGCAGACCTCAGTCTCATAGAGAATTATCACAAATTCCTCCTTCTGCCTAACAGTGCTGATTTGATCCTAAGATATTGATAGATATCATTCAAATTGACCACTCCCACATATTTATTTTCTTTATAGACCGGCAACTTTGCTAGTTTGTTTTCACTCATTATTTCGAATGCTTTTAGAATCGAATCATGAAGATCTATGATACTACCATTTGTTTTTGTCATTACATCCTTCACTTTTAAAGTTTTCAAATCCTCACTTTTCAATCCTTTAATTTGATCTAAGTTAACTATTCCTACGATTTTGTCATCATCTTTTACCAAAAAGCTTCCCTTGCGATATCTCAAAAATATATCTGACAGATCCTGAAGTTTTAAATCAGAAGAAATAAAAATCTTCTCTTCTATAACCATATCGCCAACCTGAATATTTGACAAGAGGTCTCTTAAAATCATCTGCCTGTAGCTTATCTCGGCGGCTTGATACAAAAAGGAACCAATTAATATTAGCCAAATTCCCCCGAGATTTCCCAAAGCGAGAGCTTCAATAATTCCCAAGACTACCAAAGATGAGGCAATAAATTTACCGCCTAAAGATGCATAGTAAGTTGCCCGTCTTAGGGAGTGAGTGAGCGCCCAAATGATGGATCTTAAAACCCTTCCTCCGTCCAATGGAAAACCGGGCAAAAGATTAAAAAATCCTAACATAAAATTTAAGAAAGCCAGAGTCTGCAGAACGGGTGCCAAAATAATTATGAAGTTGTTTGCAACCAACAAATAATAAAGAAGTGAGAAAACGACGGACAGAGCTAAACTTGAGAGCGGTCCCGCGATAGCCATTTTGAATTCAGCACCTGCGGTTTTCGGCTCATCGGTCAAATGAGCGGCGCCGCCGAAAATAAAGAGGGTAATCTTTTTTATCTGGGAGCCTTGAACCCTAGCAACAAGGGAGTGGCTGAGTTCGTGAATGAGAGCCGAGGCGAAGAATAAAATAGAGGTAATCAATCCTAAAACTATGTTTGTAGCTTTGTCAATCTGGCCATATATTGCAGGAAAATATCCAAATGACAAAGACCAGGTTACCAAAAAGAAAACAATAAACCAAGAGTAATCGATGGTTATCTCTATACCAAATATTGTAGCTAGTTTAATACCTCGCCTAGTCATAAAACAAGTTTAAATTTTAACAAGAATCAAGAATAATGTAAAGGAGAAGGGAATACCGTAAGTCTTTTATGAATTTTCTAATTTAAACCTTTTAAGTAAAGCCGAATTCAAAACTACAGAAAGCGAACTTAAAGCCATCGCGGCTGCCGCTATTATGGGATTTAGAAGACCAAAAGCGGCAACAGGTATTGCTACCGAATTATAAAAGAGAGCCCAAAATAGATTCTGTTTTATCTTCTGCATGGTTTTTTTGCTTAATTTTATTGACATAACAACGTCTCTTAAATCATCTTTTACCAAAATTATTCCTCCAGTTTCTTTGGCAACATCACTTCCAGAACCAATAGCAATCCCTATGTCTGCTTGAGCTAAAGCGGGTGCATCATTTATCCCATCTCCAACCATTGCCACTACAGATTTATCGGATTGGAGTTTTTTAATCACATCTAATTTGTCCTGAGGAAGGACATTGGCAATTACATTTTTTATACCAGCTTCTCTGGCTATTTTTTGTGCTGTACGCTCATTATCACCAGTTAGCATAACAACATCTATGCCAAGATTTTGCAATTCTTTTACTGCCTGAGTTGAATTTTCTTTCAAAGGATCTGTGATCGCCAAAAGACCAATAGCCTTTTTAGAAACTGCTAGTATAACAACAGTCTTCCCTTCTTTTTCTAATCTTTCCAAATAATTTTCAAAATTCTTAACAGATATTTCATTCTCCTCCATTAATTTTCTATTACCAACTAAAATCTCTTCTTTATTAACCATTCCAAAAACGCCTTTTCCGGTGATGGCTTTAAAGTTTTCAACTTCTCCTAATTTAATCTTTTCTTCATCAGCCCTTTTAACAATTGCTTCAGCTAAAGGATGCTCAGAAAATTTTTCTACCGAGGCAGCATAAAACAAAACCTCCTTCCTGTTAACTGTTAACTGCCTGCCCGTCCGTAGCCCCGTAGGGGCGAAGGAGGGTTTACTGTTTACTGAAATAATGTCTGTAACGCTCGGTTCTCCCCTAGTCAGGGTTCCAGTTTTATCAAAGACTATCTTTTTCAACCTATATGCTTTTTCTAAATATTCTCCACCGCGAATCAAAATTCCAGCCTCGGCGCCTTTACCAACGCCAACCATTAAAGCTGCTGGCGTTGCAATTCCTAAAGCACAAGGGCAAGATATTATTAAAACAGCCACGAAAGATAAAAGTCCCAAAGTAAAATTACCCAAAAGCCACCATGAAATAAAAGAAAAAACAGCGATAACAATGACAGCGGGCACAAAATAAGAACTTACATTGTCGGCAATCCTCTGTATGGGAGCACTTGATGATTGGGCTTCTTCTACCATCTTTACTATTTGCATTAAAGTAGTCTCCGAACCCACTTTAGTCGCCTTAAACTTTATCATTCCGTGTTTATTATAAGTTGCGCCAATAACCTCGCTTCCTTCTTTTTTTAAAACAGGAGTACTTTCTCCAGTTACCATTGATTCATCTATATAAGTCTCTCCGCTTATGACTTCACCATCGACCGGGATTTTTTCTCCAGGCTTAACAATGACAATCTCGCCTGCCATTATTTCCTCTGCTAAAATCTCGATTTCTTTACCCCCCCTAATTACATGAGCTTTTTTTGGCCTTAAATCAAGCAATTTTCTAACAGCAACAAAAGTCCTCCTTTTTATATAATCTTCCATAAACTTTCCCAAAAGCACGAAAGCGATAATCACGGCTGAAACCTCAAAATAAACATTACTTTCGCTTACAGGAAGAATTTTTGGGAAAAATACAATAAATACACTGTAAAAATAAGCTGTAAGCGTTCCCATGGCGATTAAAAAATCCATATTTAAACTTCTATTTTTTAAAGCATTATAAGCGCCCTTATAAAATGTCCAGCCGCCGATAAACTGTATTGGTGTAGTTATAAGAAAAAGCCAAACACCCCAGGTGAAATAAGGTAATTGAGGAAAGGGAACCCAAGTTACAATACTTACCCCCGCTGTCAAGGTAAACATTGCAATTACTCTTAATATTCCTAGTAAAAGCGCTCCAGATAAAACAATGGCAACTCTTCGTTTCATACTTTTTAATTCACGTTCTGGCGACTCAAACTTTCGAACACACTCTTCACTACAAAAATAATATGTTTTTCCTTCATATTCTTTTTTGATAGCGCTTTTTTTAGAAATCCTCATGCCACAAATAGGATCGGTAACCATATCAGAAGAAGAATCCACAGGATTTAAATAAGCATTATATCCTAACTTATTTATGGTATCTAATATTTCTTTTGGGCTTATTTCTTTCTCATTATATTCTACTATTCCATTCTCAGTAGCGTAATTAACTTTTGCATTTATAACCCCAGGGGTGTTAAAAAGTTTTTTTTCTATATTTTGAGCACAGCTTGCACAATGCATGCCTTTTATATTAATTTTTAGCTCCCCACTTGTCATTTTAAGACTCCTTATTTGTGTCAAAGGTTTCTTTACATTTTTTGCTGCAGAAATAAAACTCTTTTCCTCCGAAAGTCGATTTAAAAGGAGCTTTTTCTTTTTCTATTTTCATTTGGCAAACCGGATCTTCCACAAAGCCTACAGCCCCTTCTTTTATCCTTCCGTCTTCAAGCCATAAAACTCGGTCAGCAATATCCATGATTCTCTGATCGTGACTCACGATTATTACAGTTTTGTTTTTCTCTTTAGCAATTTTTCTTAGGATTTCCATTACGTGATGACCACTTTTGGAATCCAGATTGGCGGTCGGTTCATCAGCTAAAATCACTTGGGGATCCAAAGCTAAAGCTCTGGCAATGGAAACTCTCTGTTTTTCTCCTCCGCTTAATTCTTTGGGTAAGTAATTTAAACGATCCTTTAAACCCAAATTTTCTAAAAGCTTTATAGCTTTCTCTTTCTGAAGGCTAGGTTTCACTTTGGCTATTCCTAAAACAACTTCAACATTTTCCAAGGCTGAGAGAGATTCTAGCAGATTAAAAGTCTGAAAAATAAAACCGATAAATTTTAGCCTAAACCTCGCTAGCTTTGAAAC
>CAYZYZ010000015.1:9150-16216 GCA_964482765.1 uncultured Candidatus Saccharibacteria bacterium
TTTATGCCCTAAATACTCTTGCGGGATCAATTTTAGTTATTCTCCTTACCGGGATATAAGAGGCAAAAATGCTCATAAGAACCGCTATGCCGAATATGATCAAAATGTCTTTTGCCCTTATGGAAACCACAAACATAGGAACCAGGTACTCAATAATTCTTACTGCAAACAGAGAAAAAATAACTCCCACAAAATAACCAAGGATTCCTGAAATCAAAGCCTGAGAAAAAATGACCCTATAAATCTGAAAATTCGAAGCTCCGATTGCTTTTAAAACCCCGAACTCCTGCAATTTCTCAATTGTGGCTGTGTAGATTGTTAAACCAATTATAGAAATGCCAATTATCAAAGCAATTATTGTCAAAACATAAATTATGGGAAGAAAAGTCTCTCTTACCAATTTTTGGTTTTCATCAATAAATTCATCCTTTGTTCTTGCTTCTACAGTTGGAATTTTTTCTTTAATATTGCTGGCTATTTTGCCTACATCACCATCTGTCTTTACCAAAAAGTAATTTGTTAAGCCTTTCATTTGAAAAAGCGGCTCAGCTTCTTTCTGAGAAATAAAAGAAAATTGAAAGATTACCATATTGCCGCCCTCAGAAATTCCCACAACCTTAAACTCCTTGTCACCAATCTTTATTACATCCCCGATTTTTAGATTTTTATTCTTAGTAAAAACCCTATCAATAATTATTTCACCTTCTTGAGGAACCTTTTTGCCTTCGGCAACTTTAACTGGTCCGGCGATATTTTTTTCAGTATCAAAACCAACAATATATGTGTTAACTTTTTTCCCTTTAAGATCGAAAGCTATTTGCCTACCCAAGAATCTATTTACTTCTTTTACTCCGGAGATTTTCTCTAAATTTTCCTTTAATGTAATTGGAATAATAGAAGTGCTATGAAACATATCAGAAGAACCTGCTTGTCCTACCCATATTGAAGCATCTATATTTTTAATATAAGAAGTAATTCTTTCTTTCCATCCGTTATATAAACCTTGGATGACGATAATCAAGAACACGGCAAAGGCAACACCGGAAACAGAAATAATTAATCGAGTTTTTTCTTTAAAAAGATTTTTTCTGGCAATTGAAACCATGAGTGGTCCTAACTTTTTCTTTTTAATAAATCTAAAATCTCTCTTATAGACTTCTCGCTACGATTATTTTTAATTGCTTTAGAAACACAAGTCTTTAAGTGATCCTCCAAAATAATCTCATCCACGCGCTTTAAAGCATTCTGAACAGCCAATGATTGGTTTAAGATATCTATGCAGTAGCGATTTTCCTCTACCATTTCTCTAACTTTTCTTAGATGGCCCTCGATAATCTTTAGCCTGTTAATTGTAACTTTCTTATTGGTTTTCATAATTACTCCCCATCCCTAGGGAGGGGATACTTAAAGAATAAAAAAATAAAACTAATATGTCAATACTAGCCTTTATGAATAGGGTTACTTTACCTCAATTTTCAGGCTTGCCGCAAAGAAAAGCATCCGGAGCCCGAGCGGGCATGGTTTGAGCTTTTAGCAAGAGAGCGAGGGCGAGGCGGAGTGTGATTTTCTCGCTGGGAAAATCAACACGTTTTTCTTGTGGCAAGCCCTGAAATTTAGTGTGCGCTTCTTGAAAGATATTTTCTCTTAACCTTAGCCTTTAAACATAAAAGTAAAGTATAAATATACCCAGTCCTATCATCAAGGCAGCCAAAATAAGATGCATCTTTCTGCCCTGCCTCTCCTGCCAGTTAATCATCTTCTCGGTAACCATTCTATTTGTAGAAAGCAGGAATATCAAAACCAGAGGTAACACAAACATTACATTGTAAACAAGCAAGTATAAGACTCCGGCAAAAAAAGAAACTTTTACAGAAAGCAGACCCACAATTGCCAAATAAACTGCTCCTGAGCAAGGGAACTCGCAGATACCTACAATTACTCCCACAACAATGGCTGCCGGAATCGAAGCCTTGTGTGCCCACTCGGAGATTTTATGGCGAGCGCTTTGAGGCATTCTTATTTTTAAAGGAAGGTTGGGAAAAAAGTACTCTTTAAGATTCAAAATACCGAAAATAATGGCGATTATGGCTCCTAGTTTAGCAACAAAATGAGGGGTGGAAAAAATATGAGCAACTTTAAGAAGACCGAGGCCGATTAAAAAGTAGGTTAAAAAAATGGAAATAATATAAAAAAAACCGATCCTTAAAATCAAAGAACGGCTCTTTTGCAAAGTAAACATCAAAGCGATAAAAAGCAAAGCAATGGATATTGCGCAAGGATTTAAACTATCCAGAAGTCCAGCTGTTATAACAGTTGGGAAAAGAATTTGCTGGCTCAATAGACTCCTATTGTTATTTTAAGTGACAAATTTTCCATATTTGGATCATCGGTCTTTATATAAATGTATCTTTCGATTTTCCCTTTTTCACCTGGGTGGACTGAAGGATCATAGGTAACGATAGCCTCGGCTGTCTCGCCGGGTTTTACCCCTTCTTCCCAGGACTTATTATCATGCATTGAAAAGGAAGGACTCGAATTTTCACCAATTTTAATTATCACGCTTGTACAATCACAGGAGGACTTGGGATTAGACAAAATTAAAGGAGATTTACCAGTATTTTTTATATTAAAAGTGTGAGATTTTTTCTCGTGGGAAGTTAAAACACCAAAATCAAATGAAGAGTGATCCACTTCTGCTTTCGGAGCGTTCTCATCTCCCTTAGAATATTGTTTTACTTCTCCACCGGTTTGAGTGGTTTGTTTATATGCCAAAAAGATGGCAAAGGAAACTATTAAAATTAAACCTGCTATTATAAAAATTATTTTCTTCATGAGTTATATTTTACAATTTATCTCTATTTGGAACAAGACTCTATATTTGGTCCGCGTCAGACGTGGCTCACCTAGTCTTACCCAAAACCGAGTTCGACTCGGTGGTGGTGTTTGTTAGATGATGTTCGGACTTTCTTTGAAAAAGAAATCTTTTAATGTGCCGCCGTAGGCGGCACCCCTCCCGGCACGTCTTTCCCCAATGCTCTGTCTCGGGGGCAAAGGCCGCAAAACTTTTTTCTTTCCCGCCTACCAGTCGTTTTAGGCGACAGCCCATGGCGGAAAGGTAAGATGATGTCGCGGGCAGGCAGTCTTTTTAACTGTCTTTACTCTTGTATCGGGCAGTACGTCAGCTTCTATTTCGTCTATAGACCGATTCATAGATAGATAAGTAATTCTTGATCATTATTTTTTCGGAGAATTTTTCCAATGCAGTTTTTCTGCAATAACTTCTATCAATATTTTGAATATCGTTTAACCTTTTAACCGATTGATTAATCATACTCTGAGGCTCGACTAAAAAACCGTTTTTACCATTTTCAATTACCTCGGATGTAGAACCAATGGCCGGAGCAATGACAGGAGTTCCTGTTGCCAGCGCCTCTACCATAGTTAGGCCAAATGGTTCTTGCCATTTAATTGGGAAGAGATATGCCTCGCTTGAACCTAAAATACTGTTTTTTTGTTCCTTGTTGAGCTCGCCGAGATCAATGATTTGTTTATCATCGATCAACGGCTTTATAGTGCTTTTATAATAGTTAATCATCGATGGATCAACATATGCTCCTATTTTCAAAATTTTTCCAGCCTTTTTAGCTATTTTGATTGCTTCAACAATTCCTTTATCTGGCGCAACTCTACCAAGAAACGCAAGCTGACCCTTATTTGGTTTTGATTCAAAAGTAAATAGATTAATGTTGATTCCATTATAAATTACTGTTTTGTTCGGTAAAAAATTTAACGGCTTTTCTTGATTTTTACTGACGAACACATAAAAGAATTTCCAGACCGATTTATCATTTTTGTAATAGCTGATATTTTTTTCTACATATGTCTGGTTGTGCATAGTGATAAGGAACGGTTTTTCGATTTGTGAAAGTAAATTACCACCTTGATAGCTAACTATAATCGGTTCGATGTGGCAATGAATCAAATCAAATATATCTTGGTCTTTGATCAATCTTTCAAAAAGATGCCTTTCTTTTTCTGGCACGGTGGCAGATTCTCCTGTATTTATTGTGTTTTTTAAAACTAAGTTGGGCAAGTCGATGTTTGAACCTAGTGGCGCATAGAGAAAAACTTGATGATTTGCTTTGCAGGCAGCTTTTACGATACTGGAAATTATTCGTTCAATTCCACCATATTTCTGTTCCTTTAAAATTGGTTTTATAACCGGGGCAACAATGGCTATTTTCATTTTTGCAAATCCTCATAAATTTTTAAATAGTTTTTGGTCATAACGGAGACGTCGAATTTTTCTTTAGCAATTTGACGACATTTTTCACGGGAGATTTCACCAATTTTTGTAACTGCCTTGACAGCTTCTTCAATACTATTAACTAAAAAGCCTGTCTCCTTATTTTTAATAATTTCAGGTAAAGACCCATTTTTATAAGCAATCACTGGGGTGCCACATGCTAGCGACTCAACCACGGTTAAGCCAAAGGCCTCATTCCAACGAATCGGAAAGAGATAAGCTTTAGCATTGGCCATCAGTTGGTTTTTTTGCGCAAAATCAACCTCTTCGAGATAAATAATGTTTTTGCCGTCAATATACTTGGAAATTTCATCAAAATCACTTTGTCGGCGAATGTCTCCCGCCATAATAAGCCTCATATTAGACTCTTTGGCAATCTTTATCGCCCTATCAACCCCTTTTTCTTTCCACATTGTGGCAAAAAATAACAGATAATCCCCTGGCTTTTTATTAAATGAAAACTTTCTGGTATCGATACCATGATAGACTGTCCCAACATAGTTTAGGTAAGGAGCAAGTTTGCGTTGAGTATTACTGATCGAAACATATACGCTACTTTTGGCAGCTCGAGCTACTTCTTCATTATCAGGCGGTAAACTGCTATGGATGGTACTTACCATCGGTACTGGTGAAACATCACTAAGAATGGAGACATGAAAGCCCATGTGGTTGTGAATAATATCAATCTCTCCCTTTCTTGCCAGATCAAAAACTTTTTTGATTGCCAAAAAGTCCTGGAATTGAACTGCATCGAACTTGAATTGCCCTAAGATATCATATAGCGGTTTTGGGATTACTTTGCACATATTTCCACGGGTTTTTGAACCGCGACAGGCGAATAGAGTCACCTCATGATTAAGCTTAACCAACTCTTCGGTAAGAAGACTGACTATAAGCTCTGATCCACCGTACCTTTTTGGTGGAACTGTTTTCCAAAGCGGAGATAGTTGTGCAATTCTCATTTTAATTTTTCTTTATAAATTGGTTATTCAAAAATAGTATTCCACAAACCTCAAAAAGTACAAATAGTAAAATAACAAAAATTATATATGCGTTTGTATAGCCTATCCAAATATCTATGAGCAATCCGGCCGAAAAGAGTAAGGGTATTAAAAATTCGTTTAACATGTATCGGGATAGCCAGGAATTTTGACCACCTTTTTTTTGAGTAACGTGAAAACCAAGAAAACCGCCCAAGAGACAATAAACCCAGGCGTAAGACATAGAAAATAATAAACCGTAATGTGAAAGCATTCCCTTTATTCGGTCGCTGAATTTTGCTTCCCTTTTTAATCCAACGGTAAAATAAACAAAGTCTGTTATCAGTGACAAAAACAATACTAATGCTGAAAGGCTGCTGATAGTAATAGAAGCGGGATTGCCAAAAATAAGTGCATTGATGCTACTTGCAAAAAATACCAAACCAATTATTAACTCAAAATGAAACCAGGCTAAAAGTTGGCTAAAAAAGCTTAATTTTTGTTTTAGAGAAAATTTCTTATTGGTGATAATCGATAAAAAATTTTTTTTAAAAATTTGCATATTTCCATATGTCCAACGGCTGCGTTGTCCGATAAGAGAATTATATGTTAATGGCATCATACCCTTACCGTAGCTTCTATCGATATAAATATTATGGTAACCAAGATTATTCATATAAAGTCCAGCTTCAGTATCCTCAGTTATACACCATTCATTCCATTTTAGACCTTTTTTAAATACATCTCTTCTTACCAGGCCCATTGTACCAGTGAAGGTTACTGCCTTATTTTGCTGAGCTTGGTTCATGTAGATAGCGAAAAAAGAACGATATTCAAGCACAAGTCCAATATTATTTTTGTTTATATTGAAATAGTCCTGTGGAATTTGAACTAAGGCAATATCGGGATTTTGGAAATAACCGATAGTTTTAGCTAAAAAATCCGGGCTGACAATATAGTCAGCATCAACGAATGCTAATATTTGGCTTTTGGAATCCAATAAACCCGAGGCATAGTTCAGTGCCCCTGCTTTAAAACCATCAATAGCATCAACATGAATAAACTTAATTTTTTTTCCGACAATTTCACAATAACGCTTGATTTTTTGCCAATTTGATTGGTTGGTATTGTTGTTATCAATTACGATAACTTCAAAGTTTTTATAGTACATTTGGGATAGTGCTTCTAAAGTTTTAATGATGATTTCAGCTGGTTCATTACAGCAAGCAACAATTACTGAAACAAATGGTTCTTTAGTAAATGGTATAGTAAATGGTGTAGGCAAAGCTGTTTTTTCTGTCTCAATAACAGCTATAAATTTTATAAATAAAGCAATTACAGCACAAAACAAATATAGAGCGAAAAGTGGAATAATAATGTGCGGCGAAAGAATAGAAACAATCGCAAAGAAAACGAGTAGATAAAAATTTATCTTAATATTGTTATTCATTTGTGATGAAAGTTAAATCTGTACTCATAATTTCACCTCACTAATTTATCTATAGTTACTTTTAAGACTAGAGCAATTTTTTTGATTGTCTTAATCCTCGGATCTGGAGTCGCTCCTGTTTCTATTTTTGTAATCGGTAAGGTAACTCCGACTAGCTTGGACAGCTTATCTTGCGAAATTCTCATTTCCTCTCGGTATTTTTTGATGTTTTTGGCGATAGAAGAAGTTTTTGATATTGGTAGTAAAACTTTAATATAATAATTATAGAGATAATTTATCCAGATACTAAGTTTATTATAAGGTATTTTTAACAAGTTTTCAACAGATTGT
>CAYZYZ010000016.1:0-10451 GCA_964482765.1 uncultured Candidatus Saccharibacteria bacterium
AGCCGAAAAAGAGATACAGGAAAAAAGCCGGTCACCGTCAGCTTCTGACAAGGGTGAAAATAGAAAAAATCTTTGCTTAAAAAAATCCCCACCAGGGGATTTTTTCGTGGTAAAATAAAGTTATGAGCGAATACAAAAAACCATTAGCCGACAGGATGCGGCCCAGAAACTTGAAAGAGTTTAAGGGACAGGAGCATATTCTAGGTCCAGGAAAACCATTAAGACAGCTGATCGAAAAAGATGAGCTTTCTTCCATGATACTTTGGGGTCCGCCGGGAACTGGAAAAACAACTATTGCTCGAATCATAACTGCATCAACCCAGAATCACTTTGTGGAGTTTTCGGCAGTAGCTTCCGGCGTGGCTGATATAAGAAGGGTAGTCAAGGAAGCCAAAGAACAGATGCGGGCTTTCGGAAAAAAGACGATTCTTTTTGTGGACGAGGTTCATCGTTTCAATAAAGCCCAGCAGGATGCCTTTCTGCCGCATATCGAAAACGGCACCATAATTTTAATCAGCTCAACAACCGAAAATCCGGGTTTTGAAATAAACTCGGCACTTCTTTCAAGGATCCGTCTTTTCAGACTCGAACCGCTGGAAGACCAAAACATAAGAGAGATTATAAAAACAACCCTTAAAGATAAAGAGCGCGGTTTGGGGAAAATGGACTTAAAAATCGACAAAAAAGCCGAAGATTACATGGTAAAACTGGCAAACGGCGATGCCCGAATTCCTCTAAATATTCTGGAAATCGTGGAAGCCAACTTAAAAAAGGGTTCAAAAATTACTTTAAAAGTTATAGAAGATATTGCCGCCAAAAAAGCTTTAAAGTATGACAAAGCCGGCGATGCCCACTACGACACTATCTCGGCTTTCATAAAAAGCATGCGGGGGAGCGATCCGGACGCCGCGGTTTATTATTTGGCGCGGATGCTGGAAGCAGGAGAAGACCCTATGTTTATTGCCAGAAGATTGGTAATTTTTGCTTCCGAAGATATTGGAAATGCCCATCCTGCGGCTTTGATTTTAGCCCAAGCTTGTGCTGATGCGGTTCATTTTGTGGGAATGCCGGAGGCAAAACTTATTCTTTCACAAACAACGCTTTACTTGGCAAGTGCTCCCAAATCCAATGCTTCAAAAGTAGCTATAAATGAGGCAGAGGCTGATGTTTTAAATAAACGATTAGAACCCGTCCCGCTTCATTTGCGAAATGCGCCGACAACCTTGGCGAAAAAATTGGGACATGGAAAAGATTATAAATATCCTCATAACTATCCGGGTGGTTGGATTGCCGAAGACTATTTGCCCAAAAATTTAATCGGCAAAAAATATTACAAACCGACAGAGAACGGATACGAAAAAACCATCAAAGAACGCCTAAAAAAGTGGCGCAGACGAAAGTAAACTATACAAGCTCTTGTTTTTAATCAGCCAGGAGTAGCCTTCTTTTTTATTTTCTAGCGATTGTAAGAGAAGTTCTCTCGTGATAAAATAAGTTTGAAATGGCGCAAATTTTAGCAGTTGTAAATCAAAAAGGAGGTGTAGGCAAAACAACCACGGCTGTTAATTTGTCGGCTTTTTTAGCCAAAGAGGGTAAGCCAACCCTGCTGGTAGATATCGATCCTCAAGCTAACGCCACCTCAGGAATTGGAATAGAAAAAGAGTCAATCCACAAAACTGTCTATGACCTAATTGCTCGACAAGCTCATCCGGTTTCCGCTATCGCCTTAACCTCAATTCGCGGTCTTCATGTAATTCCTTCAACAGATGATTTAGCAGGCGCCGAGATTGAGTTAGTGGGTATGCCTAGACGGGAGTTTAAACTTAAGGATTCTATTTCTCACATTTTTTCAAACTACCATTATGTAGTAATAGACTGTCCGCCGAGCTTGGGGCTGCTGACGGTTAATGCTCTGACGGCTTCTTCAAAAGTTATAATCCCTATTCAGTGCGAGTATTATGCTTTGGAAGGATTGCGAAATCTTTTGAAAACCATAACTTTAATAAAGAGCGCTTTAAACCCCGAGCTGGAGATCGGAGGCGCCCTCCTTACTATGCACGACAAGAGATTAAAAATTTCTCGCCGCATAATAGAAGAGGTAAAAAACAACTTTCCGGGACCGGTTTTTGAAACCATTATTCCCAGAAATGTCCGTCTGGCAGAAGCGCCCAGTTTTGGTAAATCAATTTTTTCCTACGATATTTTTTCTAAAGGGGCAAGAGCATATAAAAATTTAGCCAGGGAGGTTATAGAAAGTGGAAAATAAAGATGTTTTAGGCAGGGGGTTAAAATCACTAATTCCCGAAGAGGTTGAGGGCGAGCTCAAAAAAAGAGAGAGCGTTGTTTACCTTAAGATTTCAGAAATTTCAATTGATGAGTACCAGCCGCGAAAGAATATGGACGAGGAAAAAATTGCCGAGCTGGCTCAGTCAATCAAAGAGCATGGTATTCTCCAGCCTTTAATTGTTACCAAAAAAGAAGAAGGTTATCACTTGGTTGCTGGACAGAGGAGGCTCAAAGCCGCTCAGAAAGCCGGGCTAGAAGAAGTGCCAGCTGTTCTTAAAGATGCCGATGGCTCCAAAAAGCTGGAGATGTCTTTAATTGAAAATATTCAAAGAGAAGATCTAAATCCTTTAGAGGAAGCCGAAGCTTTTAAGACTCTGGTTAAAAAATTCAACTTAGAAACCAGAGATATTGCCCAGAAAGTCGGCAAGGCGGAGACCACGGTGATAAATTCTGTAAGACTTTTAAGCCTTCCCCAAGAGGTTAAAGACGCTTTATTGGGGAATCTAATAACTCAAGGTCACGCCCGCGCCATATTAACTTTACCCAAAGAAGAACAGCTCAAGCTTTTAACTTTGATAATAAAAAGAAATCTTACTGTACGGGAAGTTGAAACTCGCGCCAAAAGATTTCATGAAGGAAAAGAATCTCAAGCCAAAGAGAAGGTGGCTCTAAAAGACCTCTATTTGGAGGAGATTTCAGGCGAGTTGAGGGATATCCTGCAAACAAAAGTAGAAATCCAAAAGAAAGGAAAGGGCGGACGCATTTTAATAGATTATTACTCCAAAGAAGAACTAGAGCGCTTAATAGAACTATTTAAAAAGATTAAAAATTATATTGAGGGTGGAGGATAAATTTGGCTTCCTTGAGGGGCCAAAAAGTAAACCAAACCTTGCCGATAATATTTTTTCGAGGTAAGGGACCCCAGCTTCTGGAGTCAGAGCTTCCGCCCGGCAGACGGTTGTCTCCTAAAACAAAAAATTCATCCCTTGAAAGATTCCACTCTTGATTCATTCCCTGGTCAACCTGGTTTCCGTAGGGTATGTAGTTTTCTTTTAACTCGGTTCCGTAAGGGTTATTTTTGTTTATTATGAAGATTTTTCCATCTTCCGTCTTGACCTTTTCCTCGGGCAAGCCAATTATTCTTTTGATGTAGTTTTCTTTGGGGTCGCGAGGGAATTTGAAGACAATAACATCACCCCTTTTGGGTTTCTCGCCTAAGCGGTAGGAGATCTCATTGACGATTAAATATTCTTTATCCTTAAAATTCGGCTCCATGCTCTCGCCCTTTACCAAAAATGGCTGGATAACAAAAAATCTTATAGTGAAGGCGATGATGCTGATTACAAGGAGCGTGTAGGCGATCTCAAACCATAAGGCAAAATAGTCTCTTATTTTTTGCTGGAAATTAGAAGACCAGGTAGTAACATTTATCGCCAGATAAAAGGCAGTGATGAAAAATCCCGCCACTCCCAGAATTTTTATAACAGTAGCAATATTGGGGTATTCGGAAGCTAAAAGATACCCAAAAATCACATAGATTAAAGAAAGCAGAAATGAAAAAAGAGTTTTGGGAAAGGAGAACTCTTTATTTTTATTTTCTTCCATTAAAATAATATTATCAGATTTTTTTGGATTTTCCAACTTTTGCCTCGTTAGATAATTAACTTCGTTAGATATAAAACCATCAGATTTTATAGTCTCGAGTGGTTTTGCGCGTCTTAAAATTTATGTGTTATAATAATCACACTGTAACCCCGTTAGATATGAGCCATTCTATAGAGAAAGAGAAATAAAAAAATAAATTTATCTAACGGGGTAAAAATGTAGGAAAAGTAGTGGATCTATCATTAAAACTACCAGATAAAGAAGGAAGAGAGATAGAGGAAGTTTCCTATCATCATCGGAAATTGTGGTGGGAGGTTCCTTTAGGAATTTTTCTAGGCTTAGTTATTGTTACTGCCGGAGTCCTTTTTTACAAGACTTTTGTGGCTACCAAAAAAATAATTCAAGAAAATGTTTCCGGCAGCGCCCCCGCTATTTTAAATAAAGTTGGTCCAAGGGAATTAAAGGGCGAGGGAGACGGCCGCATAAACTTTCTTATCCTAGGAATGGGAGGAGAGGGTCACTCAGGCCCCACTTTAACTGACACCATTATGGTTTTAAGTATCGATCCTCGCACCAAAAATGTAGCCATGCTCTCCATCCCCCGAGATCTTTATCTCTATATTCCCCAAAATAGTTACAATAGAATAAACACTATGTATTGGACGGGCGAAAAAAGCAAAGTCAAGGGTGGAGGAATAGCAATGTCAAAAGAGATAGTCTCTGACCTTTTGGATATAAATATCCACTACGCGGTTGTCGTTGATTTTGAAGGCTTTAAGGATATTGTAGGTGCTTTGGGCGGGGTTACTCTCAATGTTGAAAAAGATCTCGTAGACACCCAGTACCCAACACCTAAAGGAGGGTATCAGACAATTAGAATAAAAAAAGGTTCAACTACTATGAATGGCGATACTGCTTTAAAATATGCCCGCTCTCGCCACTCGACTTCTGATTTTGACAGAGCCGAGCGACAGCAAAAACTAATAGTTGCTATAAAAGACAAAGCCTTTAAAGTAGAGACAATACTAAATCCAGCCAAAGTCCCAGGCTTAATTGATGCTTTAGGTGAGCACTTGAAAACCGATATCCAGCTGTGGGAGATAGAGAGGCTGATAAAGATTAGCAAAGAAGTTGATTCTTCAAAAATAGTAAATAAAGTAATAAACGGTGAGGAAGGATTGGTTAAGACAACTATGATTAATGGTATGTCGGTTGTGGTTCCCTTAAGCGGAGATTACTCGGAAATAAGAAGGTTTGCCCACGAGATATTTGTTGACACCTACATAACAGACGAGAATGCTTCAATTGAGGTTCTTAGCGGAACCAAAAATACTTCAAGCGCCAAAAAATTAGCCTCAGTGCTTAAATCCTACGGCTACAATATCACCAATATCGGAAATGCCGATAAAACAGACTATAAAACCACAGTCATTTACGACAATACAAAAGGGAAAAAGCCTTACACCTTGGAATTCCTAAAAAAGAGACTATCCAAGCTTAGCATCAAACCACAAATAAAAGAGCAGAGTTATTCTAATGCTGACATTGTTATAATTGTAGGAAGCGATTATAAAGGAAAATAATTATGACTAATAAAAAATTAGGAAAAGCCGATCTTCACATCCATAGTTCTTCAAGCTATGATGGCTTAGATAAGCCGGAAGTCATTTTAAAGAAAGCCTCCGAAATGGGATTGAATGTTATCGCTATAACTGATCATGATGAGATAAAAGGAGCCCTTCTGGCGCAAAAACTTGAAAAGAAATATGGTGTGGAAGTAATTATTGGGGAGGAGATACTCTCAAACCAAGGCGAGATTTTGGCACTCTTCATCAAAGAAAAAGTAGAGCCCGGGAAGACTCTGGAGGAAACAGTTTATTCAGTTCACAGTCAAGGAGGGCTGGCAATAATACCTCACCCCTTTTCAATTTTTCCGTTCACCAGGCCAGCGGTGGGATTAAAAAGACTTTACGAGTTAATACATGATAAAGATCTTCTGCCAGACGGAATTGAGGTTATGAACTCGATGCCCACCGCCCGTCTCTCCTCAAAGAAGAGCAAAAAGTTAAATGAGAAAATCTTCAATCTCGCCGAAGTGGCAGGTAGCGATGCTCATGTTGTAGAGCATATTGGTATGAGCCTTACCTTTTTCCCTGGAGAAACAAGCGAAGATTTAAAAAAAGCAATTCTAGAAAGAACAACTACCGTCGCCGGTGATTTTATTTCCGCCAAAGAACACGCCAAGGTGGTAAGAAGAAGTATCGTAAAAATGAGTATGAGAGCTAGTCGCAAAATCCTAAAGCCCTACTATAAACTTAAGAATTCCATACACAATAGATTCAACACTTAAATGGATAAAACCAAAGAAAAAAAGATTTTTTTGACTGTTTTTGTAATTATTTTTGGTCTAGAGCTTATAAATTTTTTGCCCAGCCTTGTTTTTTTGTTTGCCGGATTCCTGTCTTTGTTTTTTCTTTTTATGCTGTCTAGGATTTTGGAGATAAGAATCGAAGACAGGAGCCTCTACCCGATTATTGTTTTGCCTTTGGTCTTGCTTATAGAAGCCTCTATTGTTTTAAATATCGTTCCCCCTGTTCCTGTAAAACACGTCTTTATAATCCTTTTCGGATTTTTGCTTTACTTGGTTGTTTCTTCTCTTTATGCTGTAAAAAGCCACATCGTCTCCTACTCGGTTATAATTTTTAATATTCTAACTATAGCTTATTTGGTTTCCGTCCTTTTTGCCTATGTAATAATTAATTATTTTTACTTATTATTTAAACTGCCGGTGTGGTTTGTTATGATTCTTTCAGGCATTATTACCTTTTCATTTTTTCTTTTTCATCTCTGGAAAAATAATGTTTTAAGTAAAGAATCTTATATTTATAATTTTTTACTGACAATCTTAATGGTAGAATTTTTCTGGATTGTAAGCTTCTTGCCTTTGTTGGCACTTTCTTCAGGATTTATTTTATTTTTAATTTATTACATCTACTCAGGACTTCTAACTTTTTCGCTAAAAAATTCTTTAGACAGAAAAAATCTTTTAAGCCATGCGGTAATTCCTTCACTGGTGCTTCTATTGTTTCTTCTGTCGAGTAAATGGTAAATTTAATTTAGGAGAAAAACATGGAAAAAATTTCAAAAAAATGGATAGTGGGAATAGTTCTTTTGAGTTTTCTTTCCGGAATGATTGGCGGAGGAGTTTTTAATAAACTTTTAATGCCTTACTTGGAAAAATGGCTGGGAAAAAGCAATCAGGTTGTCATAAATGACAAGGTTGAAAAAATAACTGTTGAAGAGAATTCTGTCACGATTGATGTTGTCAAAAAGGTGAGCCCCTCGGTTGTTACTATTGTGGGAACAGCCAATGTTTTGGATTTCTTTGGCGACATAAGCAAAAAGCAGGGTAAAGGCACTGGTTTTGTTTTGACGGGAGATGGTTTAATTTTGACTAACAAGCATGTTGTTTCTGATAAGAATGCCAACTACAAAGTTATAACCACCGATGGTAAAGATTATGATGCTAAGGTTTTAACAACCGATCCTTCTTATGATTTGGCAATAGTTAAAATAGACGCCAAAAATTTAAAAGTTGTTGATTTAGGCGATTCCGACGAACTGGAAGTTGGTCAGCGCGTTGTTGCCATAGGCAATGCTTTGGGTGAGTTTGAAAACACAGTAACCGCCGGTGTCATTTCCGCCAAGGGAAGACCAATAGTTGCTTCCGACTCAACAGGGGAAGAGCGAGAAGCTTTGGAGGGTCTCTTGCAAACAGATGCTGCCATTAATCCTGGAAATTCCGGAGGGCCACTTTTAAATCTTAAAGGTCAAGTGATTGGAATAAATACCGCGGTGGCTAATGCCGAAAATATCGGGTTTGCTATTCCCGTAAATATTGCCAAGCCAGCAATAGATTCTGCCATAAAAACCGGTAAAATCATAAGACCAATGATAGGAGTAAGGTATATTTTGATAACAAAGGATATTGCCGCTTTGAACGATCTCCCGGTGGATAAAGGTGCCTGGCTTTACTCCGGCTCCCAATTAAAGCCAGCTGTTTTGCCGGACAGTCCAGCAGCCAAAGCCGGATTAAAGGAAGGAGATATAATTACAAAAGTTGCCGATACTGAGGTTGACAAGAGCCACGGGCTGTCACAATTAATGCAGAAATACAATCCGGGCGACGAAATAGAGATTACCTATTTAAGAGAAGGAAAAGAGAATAAGGTTAAGGTAAAATTATCTAAGGTATCGGAATAATAATTAAATTTCTAATTCCTAATTTCTAATATCTAATCAATATCTAATTATTCAATGCCCAATGCCCAAAATAATCAAACACTTATCATTAGGATTTTATTAGTAATTAGACATTAGTAATTAGTCATTGATTTTTAGAATTTTAGCTACTCTATAAATTCCCGAATAGTCTTTTATAAATTCAGTTTTTGCTCGAGGCATTATTTTTTTAACTAAATTTTCGATTTTTTTCTTCTGACCTTTTCCAATTTCCAAAAAAGCCAAGCCGCCGGTTTTTAGTTTCTCGTTGATTTGGTATATTAACTTTTCTTGAAAGTTTTTATCTGGCATAAACACAGAATTTTTAGGTTCATACTTTACTTCTCGAGAGACCTTATCGCTTTTGGGAACATAAGGCGGATTAGAGACTACAATATCTACTTTTTCTTTTAAAGGGTTTAAAAAGCTACCTTTTAAGAATTTAATTTTTTTTGAAACCTTGTGCTTTTTGGCATTCTTTTTAGCCATCTTCAAAATTTTTTCAGAAATGTCGGTAGCATAGATTTTGCAATTTCCTTTTATATTTTTTGCCAAAGAAACAGCGATATTGCCTAAACCAGTCCCAACATCAGCTATTGTTATTTTGTCAGTTGTCAACTGTAAATTGTCAATTGTTTTTAGAGCTTGTTCTACAAGAATCTCTGTCTCAGGCCGGGGGATTAAAACATTTCTATCAACATAAAAATCCAGACCGTAAAATTCCTTATTCCTTGTAATATAGGCAACTGGTTCATGCTTTTTCCGCCGCGCAATTAATTTTTTATAACCATTTGCCAAGGTTCGGAACCTTGGCGAGGAATTCGGCGAAAATTTTAGGTTTAGGTAAATCCATTCTCGCGGTTTTTTTAAAATAAAACTCAATAAAACCTCTGCATCCAGCGCCGAGGTTTTTATTTTTGCTCGTCCTAGTTCCTTTTTTGCCCAAATTAAAGCTTCTTTTATTGTCATTATCATTTTTTTCACCCGCAGGGTGACTCCAACAGAATCGTCGGAGCTACATTTTTATTAATTTAGGTAGTCGGGATAATTTTTTCTGATTCTTCAGCCTACGGCTGATCCCGATTATGATCGGGGCTACCTTATTTTTCCGACAATCGTTTTTGATTCTCGTTTTCCAGCTTTTCAACCAGCTCATCAAGTTCACCATTTAAGATTCTTTCTAGATTGCGAGTTGTATGGTTGATACGATGATCAGTAATTCTGGACTGGGGGAAATTATATGTTCTAATCTTTTCCGCTCTCTCGCCGGTTCCAATCTGAAGCTTTCTTTCACTTCCACGTTTCTTCATTTCTTCTTCTTGTTGTTGAGCCAAAAGACGGGAGCGTAGAATTTTTAAAGCTTTTTCACGGTTTTTAAGCTGCGACTTTTCATCTTGGCAGGAAACAACGATGCTAGTGGGGAGGTGAGTGATTCTGACAGCAGAGTCAGTGGTGTTGACACTCTGTCCGCCAGGTCCAGAGGCGCGGAAAACATCTATTCTTAATTCTTCTGGCTTGATTTCTAATTCCATCTCTTCGGCTTCCGGCAGAACGGCAACGGTGGCTGTTGAGGTATGAATTCTTCCTTTGGCTTCGGTTTTGGGGATTCGCTGAACTCTATGAACGCCGCTTTCAAATTTTAATTTAGAGTAGGCGCCTTCTCCTTGAATTCTAAAAATTATTTCCTTAAAACCGCCAACTTCTTGACTGGAAGAGCTTAAAATTTCAACTACCCAGCCTTTATTTTGGGCGTATTGGGAATACATTTTGAACAAATCGCTGGCAAATAGGGCGGCTTCATCTCCGCCGGTGCCGGCTCTTATTTCTAAGATTACATTTTTTAAATCAAAAGGATCTTTAGGTAGAAAAGCCAATGCCAGCTCATTTTCTAGCTCTTCTTTTTCTTTTTCTAGCTTTAAGATTTCAGCTTGAGCAATTTGTGTAAACTCTTTATCTTTTTCTTCTTTTAGAATCGTTCTGTTTTCATCAAGGTGCTTTTCTATTTTTTCTAGTCTTTCGATTTTTAGAACCAGAGGAGCTGATTCTTTGTGCTCTTTTGCCAATTTTTGAAACAAAAGGGAATCAGAGACGACTTTTGGGTCGCTTAGCTTTTGGGTTAACTCTTTATAATTTTCTTTTATTTCTTGATATTTTTTGAGACTCATACATTATTTCCTATTATAAAAATCCCGTAAAGGGATTTAGGTGGAAAGGGGAGCAAATGTTGGAGGTCGTACCTCCAACATTTGCTCCCTAAGATTATTTTTTGCCAGTTTTTT
>CAYZYZ010000016.1:10551-14538 GCA_964482765.1 uncultured Candidatus Saccharibacteria bacterium
TCTTCAGCCTTCTTCATCTTTTCCTTAAATTTGTCAACTCGCCCAGCGGTGTCAACCAGTTTCTGGGTTCCAGTAAAAAACGGATGACACTTTGAGCAGATTTCAACATGAATTTCGGCGGTCGTTGAACGCGTCTCGAACTTTTCGCCGCACGAGCACGTAACTTCTGCTTTTTCATATTTTGGATGAATATCTTTTTTCATAGTTATAACCTATAAACACTAAATTTATACTAATAATTAACTAATTACCACTAAATTGTAACAAAAAATGTTTATTTTTTCAAGGGTATTAATATTGTATAATGATTATTAATACAAAATATAAGCAGTTAATAAGGGTAAAACTCGGGCAATAGAGGAATTAGACCAGGAAGCCTGTATATTCTTTATTCAAGGATAAGAGACTTTTTTTAAATTCCTTCCTATTTTAATTCAAATCTTTTATAATTAGATAAAATAATAAGACAAAAAGGAATTATCTTGGCAGTGAAAAACCTTTTGGGCGTAGATATCGGTTCTTCCTCAATTAAGCTAGTTGGACTAGATAAGGGAAAAGAAAAATTTTTACTAAGAGCTATTGGCGAGATAGCTATTCCTTCAGGACTTTTGGCTTCAGAAAGCGAAGAAAGTTTCTCAACTCTTTCTTTTTATTTAAAAAAACTCATCCAAGATTCAGGCTGTCATACAAATAATGCGGTTTCTACTATTCCCTCGGAAAAAGTTTTTCTCTCTACTATTGAGTTTCCACCTATGCCAAAAGAAGAGTTGGATTATGCTATGAGGTGGGAAATCAAAAGACAGATTCCTGATTACGAAGACCGAGTCATAAGCTGGGAGGTATTAAACCAAGACAAAGGCTTGGAAATCTTTTTAGCTGCTGCTCCCCGGATGTTCGTTTCTAAGCAACTAGATATTCTTAAGATGAGCGGTTTAAACCCTATTTCTCTAGAGACCGAGCCGGTTGCTTTATCCCGCTCGCTAGTTGATGCAGGCAAAGAAGGAGTTGTGGTTGTTCATATCGGAGTTAGCTTTTCTTTCTGCATGCTGGTTGAAAAAGGTAGTTTAAAAATTGTTAGAAATTTAAAAACTGGCGAGAATGAAATGATTAGAGCTTTAGTAGGCAGAGAAGGAGATTATTTAGAAACCAAAAAGATGCTTTATAAGAACGGATTTTCAAAATCTAAAGAAAATGAAAAAAATTATAATACCTTAAAACCTGTTTTGAAAGGGTTAATTTCGGAGATTCAAAGGCTTTTAGGTTTTTATCAAGAAAGAACTCAAAAAGAGATATCCCAAATTATTGTTTCCGGAGGTTGTGCCGGTATTCCTGGTATAACTGATTATTTATCGGAAACTCTCTTTTTGGAGGCTAGAATCGCTAATCCCTGGTTCAAGCTCGACCACTCTCTTATTCGCGACTCAAAAAAGCTTACCAGGCTCGGTTCCCGCTTTGCGGTGGCTGTTGGTCTTGCAATGATGTAGATAATTTGGTTTGATAACTTTGAGGAAATATTGAAGATAGATTTTATTCCAAAAGAAGAAAAAAAGGGGGGAGCTACATCTTCTGTAATTAAGAGTTTGCTCATCGCGCTCCTGGTGGTTTTTGTATTAATGGGAGTTTTGGGAATTCGTTATTTTAAGAATAATCTAAAAATGAATGAACTTTCGACTAAGGAGAGCGCTCTTCAAGTTAAAGAAGAGTCCTTAAAAGACTTTAAAGATAGTTTCGAAAAATTAAAAGACAGCCCAGTTATAAATACCCTAAGTAATCACGTTTATTTCTCGGAACTTTTTGCAAAATTGGAGAATTCCGCTCCCTCTACTGTCCGTATTCTGAGTCTTTCTACGGATGAGAGTTCTATAGTTAAAATTGACGCTCAAACTGTTGGTGGTTACGCCAAGGTTTCCCTTTTTCTAAAAACACTGAAAAAGAATGGTTTTCTAGAACCAGTGGTGAAATCAATCTCTACAAGTGAAGATAAATTACAATTCTCAGTAGAGAGTAAGCTTTCTAAAGAAATGGTTTTAAAATGAATTTTTCAAGTACTCAAAAAAAGCTTAATATAGTCTCAAAAATCTTTTCAAAATATGAATCTTTGATAAATTTTTTGCTTTTCTTTCTGGTTTTGGTTTTAGCCTATTTTTTTCTGGTATCGCCTTTTTATGACAAGATTTTGATTCAAGAAAAAGAAGTAGCTAAAAAGTCAGATGCCTTTGAAGAAAAAGAAATCTCTTTGGAACAGCTTTCTAAACTGCATGATGAATTCCCGGATTTTTCTTCCAAAGCAACTCTTTTAGAGAAGATTTTGGTTTCTAAGAATGACCCTGTTCAATTTTTGGTTCAGATTGAAAAACTCTCTAAAGAATCAAACCTTAAATTGTCTTCAGTAGTTCCTGAGGCTTCAGGTAACACAGTCGGTGCCAGGTTGGAGCTTCAAGGAGGATATAAGGACTTTAAGAAGTTTCTAAAGTCTTTAGAGAATAACTTATTAATTATTGATGTCTCTTCTTTTACTATAAGTGAAAGTCCAGAAGGGATGAGATTTTCTTTAAAAGTTAAAGTGGCTGAGTAAAATGAGGAAAAAATGAGAAAAAGTTTCTCCCCAAAATTCATTATAGTAATTTCAGCAATAGTTGTAATTTTTGGCACAGGTTATTTCCTAATTTACCCTCTGGCAAAAGATTTTTTCAAAAAAGAGAAGCCAGCAGAGGTTTCAAACGTTGAGATAAATAGAAGCATTTTCAAGAAGTTAGGTGAGCTCAAAGACAATACCGTTAGCATAGATGAGTCTCAGCCTATATTTCGCGATAATCCTTTCGCGCCTTTTTAAGAGGTTTTATGCCTGTATTTAAATATAAAGCAAGAGATAAAAGTGGTGACCTTAAAACTGGTGAAATAGAAGCATTTTCAGAAGATGTGGCAGTAGATATTTTAGCTGAAAAAGGAGTTGTAGTTACCGGGCTTGTGCCAAAGGAAGAGGGTTTTACTTTAAAAAGGTTATATCGCAAATATTCCGGCATTTCTTTAAAAACTTTGATGATTTTTTTGAAGCAATTTTCGGTAATGGTTAATGCCGGGTTACCAATAGTAGAGTCTTTAAAGACGCTTGCAGAAGAAGAGACAAATATAAAATTTGCTGAAATAATTGCCGATATAGCTAGAAAAGTTGAAGCAGGCGAATCCCTGGCTTCTTCGATGGAAAAATATCCAGAGACTTTCTCACCTGTTCATGTAAATATGATGAAAGTTGGTGAAACTTCAGGAAAGATAGATGAGGTATTGTTAAAGATCACCGAACAGCTGGAAAGAGAGAATGACCTTAGAACTAAAATAAAAGGAGCAATGATTTATCCCTCTTTTATTTTAGTAACTTTAGTTGCTGTGGCGCTTCTTATGTTTCTTTTTGTTATCCCCCGGCTGAAGCCTCTTCTTGAAGGTGCGGGCATAAAACTCCCTTTTCTTACCAAGGTTCTTATATTTATGAGCGCGGCTCTCATTAATTGGTGGTGGATTATTATACCGCTTATTATTTTAAGCATTTTTATTTTAAGATTTTATATTAAAACCTCTGAAGGTAGGGAGATATGGGAGAATGTCAAAATTAGACTGCCTGTTTTTGGAGTAATCATTAAAAAAATTTATATGGCTAGATTTACCAGAACTTTCGCTACCCTAATGTCAGGAGGAGTTAATGTGTTGCAGGCGCTAGAAATCTCCTCAGATGCTATCGGAAATGTTCACTATAAAAGAGAAATTATAAAAATCTCCCAAGATGTTAAAAACGGAGCTAGTCTGGGGGAAGCTTTTAAAAAGAGCGAAAGGTTTTTTCGCATTGTAAAGAAGATGATGAAAGTAGGTGAGAGTACCGGTACCTTGGACACCACTATTGGTAAATTAGCTGTTTTTTTTGAAAGTGAAGTAGAAAATACTTTAAATAATTTATCAAAACTTTTGGAGCCGATATTGATTATTATTATGGGTATA
>CAYZYZ010000017.1:0-13531 GCA_964482765.1 uncultured Candidatus Saccharibacteria bacterium
CGGGACATAGCTTAGTTGGCAAAGCGCCGGGCTGGGGGTCCGGAGATCGCCAGTTCGAGTCTGGCTGTCCCGACCACGTCATTTCATTCAGTGTAAACTATAAGGGTTAAAAATGGGAAAGTTAATTATCTATACAGATGGGGGTGCCAGAAACAATCCGGGACCAGCGGGAATAGGGATTGTAATTAAAGATGAAACCGGAAATGTTTTAGAAACCCATAAAGAATACATTGGCGAAAAAACAAATAATCAGGCAGAATACAAGGCTTTGATAAAAGCACTGGAAATAGTTAGGGGCAAGACTAAAAAAATTGATTTCTTTTTGGACAGCCAGCTAGTTGTAAATCAGTTAAAGGGATTATTTAAAGTAAAAAACAGTGATATTAGAAATTATATTTTTAAAATTCGTGCACTAGAACAGAATTTTGAAGAAATAAAATACAATTTGGTGCCTCGTGAACAAAACAAAGAAACCGATAAATTAGTTAATAAAGCGATCGACGAAGAGATAAAAACCAAATAAGAACAATGATTAATCAAAAAGCGGCCACTGATTTCTCAGAGGCCGCAAGCGAACAGATCTATAAGCCGAGTTCTGTCCCCGACAAAATTCGGGGTGCAATCATCTATCTTGGTTTGACATTGCTGTCAAACTCTAGCAACTGGGCCCAATAAAAACGTATCGAGTTAATATTTTTCCTTTAAGAGGACACTAATTTTGTCTTTAGGACAATCTTAATGTCAAGGAGTTTTACTGGGTCCACCAGTCTTGCACCGAATGGGGTTTACCATCCTGGTAAGTCACCTTATCAGGAAGTCCCGTTCGACGGGACACTTTTCACCTTTCACCCTTTCGGGCTAGTATAGTCTCTGTGGCACTTTCCCTACCCCGACCCGGGTCGGGGCGGTCGCCGTTAGCGACCATCCTACTCTAAGGTGCTCGGACTTTCCTCCCCCATATGGGAGCGATTGCTCGATCCGCTCGCCAAAGTATATTACCATAAAAATTTCCTAAAATCAAGTTTTTGAATTAAAAAAGTTTTTGGGTTAAAATAAAACATACTTACACCAAACACTATGAAAAAATCTCGCTTAATATTTAGCTTGGTTGCTTTAGGGGCTGATCTTTTAATGCTTATCTTCTCCTTTATTTTAGCCTACATCATCAGAACAAATATTGACGTAAAACCCTTAGCAACTCCCACTGATCTTTTTGTTTATCTAAAATTGGTTTTGCTACTCGCATCTTTGGACATCATAATATTTTTCTTTGTGGGTCTTTACAATGTAAGGAAGCCTGATGGAAGAATCGAAGAACTTAAAAAAATATTTATCGGAGTATCAGCCGGAACTATGATAGTAATATTTTTAGATTTTGTAAAAACTGAACACATCTTCCCTGCCAAAGCAATCCCAATTTACAGCTGGGGTCTGGCTATCCTGTTGGTGTTTTTATCACGGCAGATTCTAAGAGAGATCCAAAGATACTTTTTCAAGTATGGGATAGGAGTCCAAAATACTCTCGTTATTGGCGCCAACAGAATAAGCTCTCTCCTACTTTCGGAAATCAGAAAAAATCCCTACTTAGGATATAAAATCGTTGGAATCTTGGACAAGAGAAAAGTTGGTAAAGATTTTGCTGGCTTTAAAGTTATAGAAAGTGAAAATGCGCTTCAGGACATATTAAAGACACGAAAGATTGACGAGATTATCCAAGCCAACCCCCAACTGCCCTCGAAAAAAGTTATAGAAATTATAAATCTAGCGGAAAAACACAGGACCGATTTCAAGTTTGCTCCTAGTCTTTTTGGGGTTTACACTGCCAATACCCACGTACGTATTTTTGGAGGAATACCTGTCGTTGAGCTTAAAAAAACTCCTCTTGAAGGATGGGGAAGAATTATTAAACGGTTAACGGATATTACCGGCGCTCTTTTTGGGTTGATAATCCTCTCTCCTGTATTTTTAGTAATTTCTCTATTTATTAAATTAACTTCAAAGGGACCAGTCTTCTATAAACATGGGAGGCTGGGTCGGTTTGGCAAAAAGTTTGATATGTATAAATTTAGAACTATGAAAACCGAGTATTGCCGAGGAGAAGAATATGGAGGTAAAAGGGCAGAAGAGCATTTTAAAAAAATCCTATGTGATCCTGAGAAAAAGAAAGAGTTTTCAGAAGACTTTAAGTT
Source organism: uncultured Candidatus Saccharibacteria bacterium (assembly GCA_964482765.1). Classification (GTDB taxonomy): domain Bacteria; phylum Patescibacteriota; class CPR2_A; order CG2-30-33-46; family CAYZYZ01; genus CAYZYZ01. The sequence continues at coordinate 2,190 of CAYZYZ010000017.1, forward strand.
AAAAGATGACCCGCGGGTAACAAAGTTTGGAAAGCTTTTAAGAAAAACTAGTTTAGACGAAATCCCGCAACTTATAAATGTCTTGAAAGGAGAAATGAGTTTAGTGGGACCGCGACCGGTTGTAAAAGAAGAACTCAAAAAATATGGACCCCATCAACAAGAAAGACTTATACTTAAACCAGGAATGACCGGTTTGTGGCAGATAAGCGGGAGGAGCGATTTAAGCTACTCCGAAAGAGCAAAACTCGATACCTATTATGTCGAAAATTGGTCAATTCTTCTGGATTTAAAAATAATATTAAAAACCTTCTTGGTATTCTTCAAAATAAAAAATGCCTACTAGAAAAAAGCTAAAAATTGCCCTAGTCCATGACTGGTTAACGAACTTCGCCGGTTCTGAACAGGTTGTTCAGGCGTTTTTGGAATTATTTCCCGAGGCACCAGTCTTTACCTCTTTATATAAAAAAGACAAATTTCCCAAGGTCTTTCAGGAAAGGAAAATTTATACTTCTAAGCTTCAAAAATACAGCTTCTTAAAGCATCAGCTATTATTCCCCTTTATGGGAAAGGCTTTTGAACAATTTGACTTATCTCAATATGATATAGTGTTAACAAGCTCTCACGCCTCATCAAAAGGAGTCATAACCAAACCCGAAACCCTCCATATCTGCTACTGCCACACACCAACACGATACCTGTGGAGCCACTACCACGAATATCTTGACCAAATGGAATTCGGCATTTTGAATCTGCTTGTTCGCTGGAGAATGCCCAAAATCGCTCACAAGATGAGAATTTGGGATCGATTGGCGGCTGACAGGGTAGATTTGTGGATCGCCAACTCAGAAAACGTAAAAAAGAGAATCAAAAAATACTATCGAGCCGAAGCCGAAGTAATTTATCCTCCGGTTAACACTTCGCTTTTTAAAACCTCAGGTAAAATAGAAGATTACTATTTAGTATGCTCAAGACTCATACCCTACAAAAAAATTGATTTAGTCATTGAAGCTTTTAATGAATTAGGGCTTCCCTTAAAAATAATCGGCACCGGCTCTATAGAAAAAGATTTAAAAAGAATGGCTAAAAAAAATATCGAGTTTGTGGGCCGGGCAGGTGGTGAGGAATTAAAAAGATATTATGCTAAAACTAAGGCACTGATTTTCCCTACTGAAGAGGATTTTGGAATAGTCCCAGTTGAAGCTGCAGCTTCCGGAAGACCAGTCATCGCCTACAAAAAAGGAGGGGTTGAAGAAACAATAATTACCGGGGTGACCGGACTATTTTTCGAATCCCAAACAAAGGAATCCTTAATTTCTGCCATAAAAGAATTCGAAAAGCAAGAATTTGATCCTAAGAAAATAAGGGAGCAGGCAGAAAAATTTGATACTAAGGTATTTAAAGAAAAAATAGAAAAGTTCATTTTTGAAAATTATGAGAAATTTAAAAACAGATGAAAGATATAATTTTCGTAAAAGCAAAAAAAGATAACGAGAGCGAGAGGAGGAAATTTGCCAAAGATAATTCCTCCTTTTTTGTAAACAAGGAGTTTGATTCTATAACTCGTCCCGATTCAAAGACCCGAGATTTTTTTAATTACACTCAAAAAATAGGATTCATAAACAGGCTTTTGTTCAATTTTTTCACCTTTGCAACAATTATTCTTTCGGCTTTTTTGCTGATAGTAATTCTGTCAATATCGGGAAAAGCCATCGAAGTAAAAAATAGATTACAATTTCTCTCCGTTTCCGGGATGAAGTCAATCGAACAAGGAGGAGAAAATCTTATAAACTTTGATAACGATAAAGCAGCTGAATATTTTAAGCAAGCTTTCTTAAATTTAGAACAAGCCAACGAAGAACTGACTCAAAAAAAACTCCTTCAAGCCTCTGTTTCTATAACGCCCATTGTTAGAGAGTACCAAAAAAATTTTAAATATCTTCTCGACACAGCAAAAGATGTATCCCTTGCCGGCTTTGAAGTCTCACAAATCATGAAAGAAGTCTCCTCACCAGCAAAAGAAAAATCACCTACATTTACCCAAAATCTTAAAAACCGCATCAGAACAATGAATGAGAAGATAAAAACTGCCGAAACCTCTCTCCTAAAAATCGACACCAAATATTTAGACGAGAAAACCGCATCTAAAATAGAAAAGGTAAAAACTAATCTTCCAGAAATAAATAAATACTTGAAAATAATTAGCTCGGCAGTGGAAAAATCTCCGCAAATACTAGGATTCGATGAGGAGAAAAATTATCTCCTCCTTTTTCAAAACAACAACGAGCTGAGAAGCACTGGCGGATTTATTGGCAGTTTTGGGATTCTAAAAGTTGCAAGAGGAGAGATAAAAGAAATCTTTATTGATGATGTCTACAAACTTGACAGATTCTATGCAGCGGCTATCCAAAGAGGTGAAGAAAACTACATCCCGCCTCCTTATCCCATGGACCCATCTTCTACGGGAAATTGGGCTTTCCGGGACTCTAATTTGAATCCCGACTTTTCCAAAGCCTCGACTGTGATTCTTGACTTTTATGGCAAAGAAATAAAATACGCCCCAGAAAAAAAATATCCAGAGAAGATAGACGGAATAATCGGTGTTACTCCAACTGTCTTAGAAGAGGTTTTAAAAATTTTGGGACCCATAAATCTTGATGAATATGGACTTACCTTATCGCATGAAAACCTTTTGGAAACACTGCAAATGGAGGTTGAAAGCGGGAAGGACAAAAAAGAAAAACAAAATCCGAAAACTATCCTTGAAGTTCTAAAAAATAAACTACTTGAAAGAACAGAATCTTTGAAAAAAGAAAAAACAAAACAGATTCTCGCACTGCTTTTTTCGAAACTAAATGAAAAACACATTCTTCTTTACTTTAAAGACAACGAGTTGGAAGATCTGGCAAAGCGCCTAAAATGGGCGGGCGAAGTCGAAAATAAGGACTCGCAGGATTTCTTGATGGTGGTTAATAACAACTTCGGCGGAGGAAAAAGCAGTCTAAAGATTAAAGAATTCATAGAACAAGAGGTAAATATAAAAGAAGATGGCTCTTTAACTAATAGTGTAAAAATCACCAGAGAGCACACCTCTGATTATTATTTAAAATATCGAGACCCTTGGTCTGGCAAAGAGATGTGGCTTGTAGGAGAGAACAACAATTACATAAAAATATATACACCAAAGGGAAGCAGATTAATAAAAGCTCAGGGGTTCGAAAGCAAGGTGGATATTTATGACGAGATTGAAAAAACCGCCTTCGGCTCTTATTTCTCTTTGGCGCCAAAGCAGAAAAAAACCGCCTCTTTAAGTTATGAGTCACCATTTAAAGTCAATGTATCGGGTGGAAATTATTCACTCCTTGTCCAAAAACAACCCGGCACCCTTAATTCCGAAATAATAGTAAAGGTAAAATTACCCGGCAATCTGAAAGTTGAAAAAACCAACGGAATTATAGAAGACGGCTCTTTTATATTTAAAAATACCTTGACTGAGGATCGGTTCTTTTTTCTAAATCTTGCCGCCAAATAAAAATCTCCGCCTAGGCGGAGATTTTTATCAAGAGCTTCTGCAACCAGAACAGCTTCTCTTACAAGAACTGCCTAATTTAGGGATGATTGCCCAAAGTTTTTTAACTTTCTTTTCTCCGCAGCCCGGACAGGAAACCTTATAACGGTTCTTATGCTGGGCGAACTTTTGGAATTTGGCTTTACAATTTAAACACTCATATTCGTAAAGTATCATTTATCCAGCACCTTTCTATATTTTTGAAACTCGATATATTTTATTATCAGCTATTATTTTCTATCAATCCAACCACCTTAATTATTTAAAGGTGCTGGGTTTCTTAATCTCAGAAATTAACTTATCAAAAACTTCTGGTTCACTCACTGCTAGCTCGGCTAAAATCTTACGATCAAGCTCTATTTTTTTCTTTTTCAGCTGATTGATAAAAGAAGAATAAGAGAAACCCTTTTCTCTCAAGGCGTTTCCTAGACGAATAATCCAGAGTTTTCGAAACTCTCTCTTTTTTGCTCTCCTGTCTCTCGTAGCATAGGATGAAGCTTTCATTAAAGCTTCCTTGGCTTTCTTCACCGAGGTTCTTCTTATCCCTCTCATTCCTCTGGTTGATTTTATTATCTTCTTGTGCTTCTTGCGAGTTGTTCTTCCTCTTTTTACTCTAACCATTTACAGCCCACCTTTCGGCAAACCCCATTAGATTAATATTTGTCTTATTGAATATAAATAATATGGTAAGCCCCTTATATCTAACGGGGTAAAAGTTTTTTTAGTTTTTTTTTGTCACCAGGACTAATATCAAACATTTTCTCATACTTCTGTTTTCGTTTTGGTGACTTTTTCTCTAGCAAATGACTCCTAAAAGCCCTTCTCTTTTTGAGTTTTCCGGTTTTGGTAATTTTTATTCTCTTCTGTATTCCTTTATGTGTTTTAAGCTTTACCATAGTTATTTCGGTAAGATGGTTGCTATCATAACCATTCTTTGCTCCTTAATGTTTTCATCGAGATTGCCAAATTCTTCTAGCTTTAAAATTATGCTATTCAAAAGCTTTGTACCTAAATCTTTGTGCGTAATCTCTCGTCCTCTAAATCTTAAAAGAATTTGAACTTTGTTTTTGTTCTTTAGAAAAGTTATCGCCTGCTTTATTTTTATGTTTAGATCGTGTTCAGAAATCTTTAAACCGAGTCTTATCTCTTTTAGCTCTCCTATTTTCCCCTTCTGTCTCTGCTTCCTTTCTGCTTTGTTTTGTTCATACTTAAACTTTCCATAATCCATAATTTTGACAACCGGCGGTCTGGCATTTGGAGAAACTTCTACCAAATCGAGCCCTGCCTCCGTTGCCTTGTCTTGAGCTTCTTCTCTAGACAAAACTCCTAACTGTCTGCCATCAGCGCTTATAACTCGTAAAGGTGAAAATTTTATTTCTTGATTAATGCGGAATTTTTTTACTATCTTCTTCTCCTTTCGAGGCCTCGGAATATACATTCCTTGCCGAGACCGAGACCCCTTCGTAACCGTAGGGGGAGAGGGGTCAAAAACTACATCTTATGTGCGGTTTTTATTATAATGATAACCTCAATTCGAGTTTAATTCAACACTAACTTAGTCGAATTTTCTGTCTTTTGAAACAATAACTTTTAGTTTTTTGGAGCTTACTGAAACTTCAATCGGGGTTATCCCAACATATCCGGCATCAGCAAAAACATCTCTAGCCACTTTGCCTCCCTCCACGAATATTTTCTTTGCCCTGAATTTGGAAACAAAAGGAATCTCTTCATAGTTGGCGGTAGCAATCTTTGAAAAATTTTTGAGGAGGCTAAACTTGGACTGTGAGGATACCAAAACAGCGGTTAGCTTCCCGTCATTTTTAAAATCTCCCTCGCCTTTTGACAATCTAGTATTAAAAACCGAGAGGTTAAAAATATTGGTCTCTATAGAAAATTTGCTGTCGAATTTTATGGTTGCGCTAAATGGCTTATAGCTCAAAATTTTGTCTAAAACTTTTTTCTTAAAAACAACTGGCTTCCATAAAGAAGAACTCTGCCTGTCTTTTAGAACCTCGGTTTCAAAACCTATATCTAAAGAGGTAGCAAAGAAAATGTCGTTAATTTTTCCAAGATCAATTATTTTAACTCTCCTTTGGGCAAGTACATTTACACCCTGGGTCCAATCGGCTATCCCAAGCGCTCTCGCTAGTATGTTAGTTACCCCAATGGGAAGCATACCCAAGACCACTTTGTTCGTCCCAACAACTCCGTTTATAACCTCAGACACTGTGCTATCGCCTCCAACAGCAACAATGGTAGTTGCACCCTGCCTTACCGCTACTTTGGCAATTTTGGAAGCCTCACCTCGACCAGTGCTTTTTACAAATTCACCATCTATCCCTTTTTGTTTTAAAAGAGTCTTCAATCTCTCTTGAATTTTATTAATCCTGCCCCCTCCGGCAGCAGGATTGACAATGTAGTAATACATTTTTTATGCTTCTACTTCAGGCTCCGGTTCTATGGCTTTTTCTTCTTTCTCTTTTAAGAGATTTTCATGTTCTTCCATCGTGCTTTTACCATTAAACAGAGCACCCAAATTTACTATCAAAGCCTGAGAATTAACATTTCCTGAAACCCTGCCGGTTTCCAAAATTTGAACCTCTCCCAAGGCATTTATATCTCCGGTTACCGTACCTGCCACCTTAAGATTCTGAGCGGTAACCGAGGCTTTAACTTCTGCACCCTCATCAACATAAACATCACCTTTTGTTTTAACGTCTCCTGAAACCTTCCCTTTAAGCCTCACATTGCCATCGCTCCTCAAATTGCCTTTCAAAGACACCGAGGGACCGACAATTGTTTCGATTTCGTCGCCTGAACCAAATTTTTTTCTAAACATTTACTCTCCTTGACCCCGCACCTATTCTTATGAAAGACTTTCAAGTAATTGGTAATTTCAGCCGAAAGGCGGCTTCGCCTTACTGAAGCTACTAACTAGTAGATTTTTCGCCGGAATAGGTGCGGGGTGGATTTTTAATTGCTTTTTTTAATGCTTCTTTTTCCTCTTCGGATAAATAATGCTCTGGTTTTCCTTTTTTGATTGATTTACTGTAAACTCTGGTGCCGTCTCTGCCGAACAAGCTCGTTATCAAAATCCCATTATCCTCCATATCGAGAAGTGCTATTGAGAAACTCTGATTACCTCCCACATCATTGAACGGGTTAAATCTTACCATTCCCACCTTCTGAATACTCCTCTGGGCGTGTCCATAAAGTTTCTCAGAAAATTTCTTTAGTTCATCAACTTCTTCAAAGTAATGTTTTACGCCTTTAACATAGCCGTCCAAAACTTTTTCAATCTTGCCTCTCGAGTCTCTACCAAAAAGCTCTCTTATTCTTTTTTTCAAAAAGAAAAGCTGAATTCCTAGAATTATCAAGAAAATAAATATTATGACTTGTAAAAAAATTAATAAATTTGTTTCCATAATTAAACGGCAATATGATATGATATTATAAAAATTATTAAAGGTAAAGACAAGTGAGAAAAAGAAAAGACAAAAAGCTGAAAAAACAGTTTAAAAAACTCCTTCAAAGCCAGCTTTCGGAACATCTAAATGAGGCTGAATTAGAAGTTACCGAAGAAAAAGCCCCGGAAACCAAAAAAGAGGAGACAAAAAAAGACAAGGGTTATGCAACTTATGTCAAAAAGGATATAAAAAGAACGGTTCAAATTACAGCTTTTATATTATTTTTAATGATTTCTTTGTATTTTTATTTTGGCTATACTCACTCTTCTTCCCAAATAGCAAGGGCGCTTTTGAGGCTGATTGGGGCTTCTTAACTATTAAGATTAGTGAACTATTCATATCTTAGAGCCTCGATCGGGTTCAACTTGGCGGCTCTTCTGGCTGGATAGAGCCCGGCTAAGGTGCTTATCAGAAACGAGGAAACTACTGCTATAATCATAAACTCGACCGGTGTATAAAATATGGTGTTCGGCTCACCGCCGACTGCTTGAGCTAAAGAGTTAACTAACCAGTTAATAACTTTTCCTCCAATTAAGCCTGTTATAACTCCCAGCACCCCTCCTGTTAATCCAATAAGGGCAACTTCGGTAATAAAAGTCCTCTTGATATCTTTGTCGGTTGCACCAATTGCTTTCATAATACCAATCTCATGAGTTCTTTCCAATAAAGCGATAGTCATGGTGTTAAATATTCCAATTGAGGCGACCAAAAGAGCAATCATTCCAAAAGCGCCTAAGACTATCTTAACTATCAAAAATATCCTGTCTATTTGAGTAATAGTATCTTTAACGGAAATGGTTGTAAACCCCAAAGCGTCTATCTCTCCCCGGACCGCACCCAAGTCACTTCTTCCTTGAACTTTGACCTTGGCTCGATTGTAATACTTTACACCTAAAGGCTTGATGTAAGTTATTGGAACATAAACATTGTTTTTCTCATCATCAACTAAGCCTACTATCTTAAAGGTTTGTTTCGCTTGAGACTCATCGATCTTTTTTATATTTCCTTCCTCGTCTAAAACAATAAAGCTGATTTCTAAGTCTTTTCCCAAGACCGTTTTGTAATCCTTTATATCAAAAACTTTTAGTATTGTTTGGGATACAACAACCTCTTTTGCCTCATTGCCAGAAAAACTCTTGCCTTCTTTTATCTTGATTCCCTCTATGTCTGCAAATTCGGGATTTAAACCATAGGTAACCGAGTCAGTTGTTTTGTCTGAAAAAGAAACTTGGCTGGGTACAGAATAAGTTGAGCTGACATTAGTAACTCCTTTGATTTTCTTAAATTTATCAATACTCGTCTCATCTAGCTTTGCCTGATTATTATTACCTGGAGAAACTGTGATGGTGGTCAAAGCCTCTAGAGAGGTTATTTTTTTGATAGAGAGCATCTGCAATCCAAAACCTAAAGAAACCAAAAAGACTATCGCCGCAATTCCAATGGTTACACCGCTTATTGTCAGAATGCTCCTCATTCTGTTTCTTTTTAGATTCCCCACAGATAAACTTAAAACATCGCTAAACTTCATTGCTTGCCCCTTTATCTTTATTATTATCTAAATTCTCATCATCGGATGTGGTTGAGTCTTCGCCTGATAGATTACGAGAGCTTGTAAGATCATCTTCTCGAGGTAAATTGTCTCCGCTTGGTATATTGGAAGCCTCCTCACCTTCTCCAAATGACTCGGCTACAGAAACTAGTTTGCCTTCCTTTTCTAATAACTTTGTGGCTTCTTTTTGAATCTTAGCTGCCTCTATATCATCGATACCCCTTATTTTAGCAAGATCAGCGATTCTAACTTTCAAAAAATCCTCGGCTGACTTAAAGCCTGCCCTCTTGAGTGCCCTCTTTATTTTTGGCTCAATCTCTAAAAGTTCAAGATCTGACTTCGGCTTTTTCTCTCTTGAAACCCTCTTCGTCTTACCTGTGGCTTTGGCAACTACCCCATCTTTCAAATAAATGACTCTGTCAGCATATTTTATATATTCTGGATTGTGGCTAACAAGAATAACGGTTCTCTTTGATTTTTTATTTAAATTTTTCAAAAGATGAATAATATCATCGGAGGACTTACTGTCTAAATTACCGGTTGGTTCATCAGCCAAAACAATCCAAGGCACCGCTACCCAAGCCCTGGCTATTGCAACTTTCTGCTGCTGACCTCCGGAAAGTTCTGCTGGCGTGTGATCTTTCTGGTCGGCTAACCCTACCATCTCTAGGCAACTTAAAGCTCTTTGTGATCTAAATCTTTTTGGTTTCCCGTCAAAAGCCAGAGGCAGGGCAACATTCTCCGAGGCGGTCATAGTTTTAACTAAATTGTACTGCTGAAAAACCATCCCGACTTTTGTCCTTCGGTATTTAGCCAGCTGGGTGCTGTTTAAATTATTGAGTTTTTCTCCTCTAATTATTATCTCACCAGAAGTAGGCTCGTCTAAACCAGCGAGCAAACTTAACAAAGTTGATTTTCCGCATCCTGAGGGGCCGAAAATAATTATAAACTCTCCGGAATAGATCTCCATATTAATCTTCTGGTTGGCTCTAACCGTGGTCTTACCCATCTGATAATACTTACAGAGATTAACGGTTTTTATTACAGGTGTTTTTGCCATTTGACTCTAATTTAGCACAAAATACGAAAAATTAAAATTTTTTTGACTTTTTCCGCTCCCTACGGGATCCCGTAGGGACCGAGGCGGATCCCCCGACAGGTCGAGGGAGATTTTTTCGGCCAGAGGTCGACCTCAGCCAAAGGCTGATGGGCCTCTGGCTCAAGCCTTTGGCTGGGATTTTTAATTTTGTCTGTACTGAATAGCCTCTGCTACATCTTGCTTTTCGATTCCTTCTCTGTTGTCTAAATCCGCAATGGTTCTTGCTAGCTTCAAAATTTTGTGAAATCCCCTGGCTGATATGGCTAGCCTTTCCACCGCTTCCTTTAAAAGGCTTTCGGTCCCATCATCAATTTCGCAAAAACGCTTTATCTCTTTAATTCCCATCTCGGAATTGATTTTGGTTTTTGAGCCTCTAAATCTTTCCAGCTGAATTTTGCGCGCTTCTTCAATTCTCTCACGAATTGTTAGAGAAGACTCTGCTCCTTCGGTTTTTCTCAGTTTTTCATATTTAACTCGAGGTACCTCCACATATAAATCGATTCTGTCTAAAAGAGGACCTGACACTCTCTTAGTGTATTTTATTATCTGAGCATTGGAGCAAGTGCACTCTTTTATAGGGTCGCCATAATAGCCGCAGGGGCAGGGGTTGGAGGCGGCAATCAGAATGAATTTAGAAGGATAAGTCAAACTTCCAGAAGCTCTGGAGATTGTTACCTTGCCATCCTCCAAAGGTTGTCTTAAAACCTCTAAAACAGATTTGGGAAATTCAGGGAATTCGTCCAAAAACAGCACTCCGCGATGAGCCAGGCTTATCTCACCTGGCTTGGGCCACTGTCCTCCGCCAACTAAAGCTATGTTGGACGCGGTGTGGTGAGGATTTCTAAAAGGACGTTTAATCAAGAGGGGGTTCTCTGCCTCCAAAAATCCCGAAACAGAATAAATCTTGGAGACTTCCAAAATCTCGTCAAGGCTCATCTTGGGAAGAATAGTTGTGAAAGTTCGAGCCAGCAGAGTTTTGCCTGTCCCTGGCGGTCCGACCATAAAAATATTGTGTCCACCAGCGGCGGCAATCTCTAGGGCTCTCTTGACGTGCTCCTGACCAGAAACAAAAGACATGTCCAAATCCGATATCTCCTCCGGAGCATCTTTTAAGAAATCGTCGACTCGAACCTTCTTTTCGGTTTTTAATTCTACCTCACCCCTAAGCCCGAAAATTAACTCTTTTAAATTTTCAACTGGATAGATGTCAACTTCTTTTATAATCGAAGCCTCCCTAGCATTGTCACGAGGCAAAAAGACTCTTCGTGTACCTTCTTTTTTAGCTAAAAGAACTATGGACAAGACGCCGTCAATTTTCCGCAAAGAACCATCCAAAGCAAGCTCGCCAACAAACAAATCGCTGTTATCTATTTTCAACTGATTAGTACAGTTTAGAATAGCCATGGCAATTGGAAGGTCGTACGAGGAACCTTCTTTTCTTAAATCTGCCGGCGCCAAATTAACCGTTATTCTTCTTCCGGGAAAATTTGCTTTGGAATTTTTGATGGCTGAGCGGACTCGTTCTTTGGCTTCTTCAACCGATTTATCAGGAAGTCCCACAATCAAAAAATTAGGAAGACCTCCTCCTATATCTACTTCTACATCAACGGGTACGGCATCCAACCCTATGATAGCTGCTGACTTTGCTTTAGAAATCATCTT
>CAYZYZ010000018.1:0-1190 GCA_964482765.1 uncultured Candidatus Saccharibacteria bacterium
TATTATTTAGAATCAGCGCAAAGTTTGTCGGTCTCGGTTACAACTGGTCGCATAAGACTTGTCATAAATGCACCTAGCGCAGCAAGAATAAAGCTTATAATAAGAACAATTTTTATATCAAAATAAAGAGACAGAAAAGCCAAAAACAAAAATAATACCGACCTGCCAAGGTTTACTGCTCTCTCCATCCACAAAATGTACTCAATTCTTGCTTCTTCATCGGCATGAAGGTAAAACTCAGAGAAAAAAGGAAGCTTTAAAAAGGGAAAGGTTATGGCATTTAGAATATTGAACATTAAAACTTGAAGTCCGGTCTGTGAAAAGGCTTTGACTAACCAGATAGAGCCATTAACAAATCCGCCTCTTTTGAGAAGTTTTTGTTTATCCTCATGATCAGCCAATTTTCCGACTATCAAAGTAATAAAAACCATTAAAAGCAGGGCAATTGACTCAATAGCGCCTACTAATTCATAAGTTTTGACGAGCAAAAAGACAAAGAGGGGCCAAATGACGGTCATAGCGGAAAAATCTATTCCCATTCCAATATAACTTATCAAATCTTTGTAAATCTTTTTGGGTTGTATCTTTTTCATATCTATGTAGTTTCTGATATGGGGCTCCCCGGTTTTAAAGAGCGGCGAAGATGCCAAAACAATAAAAATTATAGAAATCAAAAAAGTAAAACTGATGTCAAAACGGGAAGCTATAAATCCGCCGATAAAAGGGGCAATGGCACCGAAAATTGTGCACAAAACCTCAATTCTAGATAGTTCAGAAGCACAGGTTTTTTTGTGCTTGGCTTTGGAAAAATCTATATGATAGCTCATCCAGAAAAAAGCCATCTCAAAACCCCAGACAAAAGCGAGCAAAAATAAGTTCCACTTATAGTACGGCAGAGTTAAAAGGAGCCATAAGAAAAAAACAAGAAGAGGAAAGCTTAAAGCCATCGTGTGTTTTGGTCCAATTTTGATAATTACCCTAGCAGATAACTCATTTGTTATGGCAATAAAAAAATATAGAGCGGCAAAAAATAAGAAAATCTGAAGAAAGGTATAACCTAAATTATATAAATAAATCGGGATAAAAATCATCACAAAGGAAATAGCAAAAGTCTTCAGGCTTACTGCCCAGTATATCTCGTTAAGCTCTGTATGCTTTGCTCTATCTATTAAGTGTTTTTGGATGTGCAT
>CAYZYZ010000018.1:1290-12617 GCA_964482765.1 uncultured Candidatus Saccharibacteria bacterium
GGGCTAGTTAAGTCCTTGTCTTGGTTCGATAATGTTATATTCTCCTGGGTTTTCTTTATTATTTTTCTTATTTGGGCAACTTTCACTTTTTACAGCTGGTTTATCTGGTATTTTGATGTGGCTATTTTAACCAACAAAAGAGTGATTGTTATTGAGCAAAAAGCTTTATTTAACAAAATAGTTTCGGCTGCCGGCTTGGAGAAGATTCAGGATACAACAATCCAGATATCGGGGCTGGTACCTACCCTCTTTGGCTATGGCTCGGTAATAATACAGACAGCTGGCGAGGCAGCTAATTTGGTAATAAGGGATATTCCGGAACCAGGCAAAGTTCAACAAAAGATTCTGCACTTAAAACATACAGAAAACACTGATGAACCCTCTACTGAATCACCAAAATCCTAACAGTCTGCCTGCCCTGCGAAGCCCCATACGGGGCGAAGTGGGGCAATGGTTGCACAAGTTTTAAAAATCGATATAATTTTAAATTGCTAAATTAAATAAATTAAAAGCCCCACTTCATTCCGACGGGTCGGGATTTCATCGGGGCTTCCGCCTCGGAGAAAAATGTTTATTTTGAGGCTTCAGGAGACGAAATGGCAAAACAAAAAAAGCTAACCAATGTAATGGATTTGCGAGAGAAGCTATCTTCAAAACAGGAAAAGGGCAAAGAGAAAAAAGAAGCCCCGACCAATGTCGGGATCACCAGCGGGACGACAAAAAAAAGGTTTATTATCCCTTGGAAAAAATTAGTCTTAGGAATTGTCGCTTTCGTTGTAATAATTAATGGTATCTTTGCCTATGGCATTTATGCCTTAGGTTGGAACGGCTCGGCAACCAGAGCCTTTTTAACTATCTTTCCTTATCCGGCTGCTGCTATAAAGGGAGGTTATGTAAAACTTTCAAACTATTACAAAGACCTGGCTTCTTACAAAAATTTTTTTGAGGTCGCAAAAAAAACTGATTTTAATAGCGAGGAGGGTCGAAAAGAATTCAAAACTCTAAAAGAGAATGTATTAAATCAACTGATAACCGACGAGGTTGTAAAGAAAGAAGCCAAAAAACTCAAGATAAAAGTTGAAAAAAACGAAGTTGAAGAAGAATATAAGAAATTGGTTGAGAAAAACGGCGAAGAAACTCTTAAAAAAATGATTAAAGATTATCAAAACTGGAGTGTGAACGATCTTAAGATAAAAATCAAACAGGAACTTTTGAACAAGAAGCTTGAAGACAAAATAAAAGAGGACGAATCCTTGAATAAAGACAAAAGAGAAAAAGCCCTAGAGATTCTAAAACGAATAAAAAATGGGGAAGATTTTGCTACACTAGCCAAAGAGTTCTCTGAGGATCCTTCGGCTGCTGAGGGAGGAAACTTGGGGTGGTTCGGAAAAGGAGCGATGGTTCAAGAATTTGAAGATGCCGCTTTTGCTTTAAGTCCTGGTCAAGTTAGCGAGGTAGTCAAGGCAGAAGACGGCTATCACATAATAAAAGTAAATGACAAGAAAGAGAACGAAATATCCGCCAGCCACATTCTCATAAAGAGCATAAGCTTCGAGGAGTGGCTAAAACAAAAAGAATCAGAATACAAAATTAAAAAACTTATAAATCTGGATAAAATAAAGCAGTGAATAAATAATTGACAGCCAACAAAAAACGGCCTCTCGGCCGTTTTTTAGATTTCCAAATTAAATTATTATTTTTCGAAATTCTTCTTTACAATTTTTAGTGCGGCACTGGTCAAAATTTTCCCCGAATGACTTGATGATAAATCCTTTATAATATGAATCTCATAGCCTAAATCAAATCCTTCAAAGGCAGAAGCAAGAACACACGAATCAATGTCTAATCCACAAAGGAATATTTGATTTATCTTATTAGCTTTTAAAAGCTTAACTAACTTTCTGGATTTGAAAATAGAATAACTTGATTTCGTAAAAAGATTATCTTTTTTAACAAACGGTTTAAGTGTTTTATGAATATCAATATCAGGGAAGGCTGAACATTTTTTCCAATTTAAAAGCTTAAAAAAATTCGAATTCTTAGTATTAACGAACTTTGTAAACAGCGCAAAATCAAATTTATTTTTCTTCACAAAAGAAGCTATTTTATCAGGAATACTTTCTGTGTAACTATTAACAAAATAATTTTGAACATCTACAACAATCAGCGCCCTTTTATTTTTATTGGTTGACATGGTGTGATACTGTTATCTGTTATCTGTTTCCTGTTATCTATTATCTAATTATGACGGGGACGATCCCGACCTTGCGTCGGGACGACAGCTGTCCGTGATCCCGCACTAAGCGGACCCGACCGGATTTGAACCGGCGATCTCCTGCGTGACAGGCAGGCGTGTTAGACCTCTACACCACGGGTCCGCTTAGTGCGGGACGGACAGGCTGAGGGCATATGGAGCCACCCGCAGGGTCTACGCCCTCATGATAAATATAAGCATAATAAAAAACTATAATAATTAAATTATAACATCAATAATATTCTCCGACTATGTACAATTTAAGATTTTTCGGTCTTGATGAGTAGTTCGTCTATAAAGACCAAAACAATAAGAGAAATCGGTACTGCCAAAATTATTCCCAATATTCCCAAAAGTTTGGCTCCTATAAGAAGGGCTAAAATCACAATCACCGGCGAAACGCCCGTAGTCTTTTCCATAACTTTGGGAACCAGGATGTGATTTTCAAACTGTTGGATAATAACATAAAGAATTAGAACTGCCAGAGCCAGCATGGGCTCTTGAGCAAAAGCGACTATGATGGCAGGGATGGCTGAAATTGTGGGACCAATAATCGGCACGATCTCCAAAATTCCGGCAATTATTGCCAAAATAAGAGCGAATTTTATGCCCAGTATCTTAAGACCGATAAAGCTTAAAGAACCAACCGCAAATATCAGTATAAGTTCTCCTTTAACCCAGTCGCCGATTTTTTTCTGGATATTTGTAGTGATTTTCTCTACCTTCTTTTCATAAGATTTTGGCAAAACTGTCTTGAAAAATGCCTTTATGCTCTCTTCGGCAACCGACATATAAAAAACCAAAACTAATATTACGAAAAAGGTTACAAGTCCGCCGAATATTTTAAAGGCTGTTGAAAGCGTTTCCAAAGGAGAATCAGTTAAATTCTGCCCGAAATTTTTAAGGCTCTCCTGAATGCCTCCTGCTATCTCTTGATGATTCGGCAATCTACCAAAAATCTCACTTAGTCTATCCATGTAATGAGGAACGTCATGAGAAATCTCTTTAATCTGAGAGGCTATCGCCGGAACTAAAAGATAGCCCAAAAAGCCGACAGTGCCAAAAATTAAAATGTAAATTCCTAAAACAGAAATACTTCGGGGAATCTTTAGTTTGCTGAGTCTTCTAACCAGCGGACTTATTGCCGCCACCAAAATTACAGAGATCAAAAGAACAGCTACTACTTCTCTTATGATATAAAGAAAAATCAAAAGCAAAATCAGGCCGAATATTTTCAAAAGGGTGGCTGTGGAGATATCGATTGTTATTTTTCGTTCTTCCTGACTCATGCTATCCCAAAACTTACCAAAGCTATTCTAGTTACATAATACAACAAAGCGCCGGCAAAGATAACTAAAGATAAAGTCAATTTTCGCTGCTTTACTATCTCGGGAATCAAATCCGTGGCAGCAATATGCAAGAAAGCTCCGGCAGAAAGCGGCAAAAGAATGGGGGTGTAGCTCGTGAAAGTGGCTGCCCAAATACTGCCTGCTATTGTGGAGATGCTCAAAATAAGTGAGGCTGCCAAAGCGCCTAACTTCTCTCTTCCAGAAACCAGCATAACCGAAGCCACTGTAAAACCATCGGGAATTTTGTGAAGGATTACTGCTCCAAAAATCGTAAGACCTAAAAGGGGATTGACATTAAAACCCGCCGAAATCGAAACTCCATCCAAAAAAGTATGAATCGTCAAAGCCAAAAGAATAGACCAGGCAGTGGTTTTGTCAATCGCCTCTTTGTGAATCTCCTCACCGAAATGAAAGTGGGAGGAGACGATATGTTCGAAAAAATGAATTAAAAAAAACCCAAGCACAATATACAAAACCGCGTCAGAAGAAATTTTTAGTGACTCGGGTATCATGTCAAACAAAGAAGCCGCTAAAATAAAACCAGCGCCTATGGCTATAAAATAAAACAAAAAGTTCTTGGTGATTTTTCTTTTTCCTATAACAATTAGGGAACCAAAAAGGGAGGCAATTGCCGCCACGATACCTAAAGTTACAGAAATAGTAAACTCGCTCATTGTTTCTTGGATTTTTTAGTTTCTGTTATAACAGAATGGCTTGAAAGTATATCTTGAAGGAAACGATCCCTGCACTTTTGGCGATAAGAAAATTCAGCATCAGTAAGAATAGTGTAATTAACCTCTTTTCCGATCTCTCGTTCTAATCTTTTTACAAATTTTAGCAATTTATCTCTGTCAATATCTCCAACAAGGAAAAAGTCTACCTTGGTACACGGATTGCTGGTGAAAAACCCCGAAAAACAAGCAAAGGAAACTTTGCCTAAGCCTTTAACAACCTCTGATACTTTGTCTTGTGGCTTGCCGGATTTTTCCACTATATTTAAAAACTCGTCAAAGAAAATGAAGTTACGGTTAACAGTGTAAAAAGTTTTTCTTCCCTCAGCCTTGCTCTTTATAAGGCCGATCTTTGACAAAATCTTAAGCTCTCTTCTTACTGAATTAATTCTTTTGTTAAGCTTTCGAGTTATTTCTCGAACAAAAAAAGAGCGCTCTGGATTTAAAAGAAACAAATACAAAAGTTTAACTCGAGTTTTTGAACCAAAAAGTTGTTCTAAATTCTTCATACTCGAAATATATCAAAATTTGGACAAAGAGTAAACCCCGTAACATCCCCGCTTAGACCCCGTTAGAAGTAAGACGTCTTCGGCGTCTAACGATGCATTCTCGCATCGGACTTCTAACGGGGTAGAGTTATCGGGATGAAATTATTATCCTTACAATTCTAAGCAGTTATTTTCTGTTAGCAAAATTTCATTCTGGGATTATACGGGGTAAACCCCGTTAGAAATCGGAAGCGTTTTCTATCATTATAACCATTAAAACGCTCCCTTGAAATTGTTCACGGAGCCAGCATGTCGTTTCTTGCCTTTCTCGCTTTTTACTAAGTATGCGATAAACATACCTAACTCATTTCTAACGGGGTAAACTAGTTCTATTGCTTGTTTTGCTCAGTTTCTTCTTTTTTCTCCCCGGTTTCCTCGGCTTTTTCTTCTCCGCCTTCTTCGGGAACTTCTTCTTCTTCGCCCTTTTCTTCCTCGACTCCTTCGACTTTCTCAACATCCTCAACAACCTCTTCTTCAAGCTCTTTAAGCTCTTCTTCGGAACGAGGAGGCATAACCAAGGCTACAACCTCATCGGGATTATCCAAAACTTCCACGTTAGCCGGGACTTTTAAATCGGAAATATGGATAATATCATCAAAAGTTTTTAATTGAGAAACATCAACTTCGATTGAGTAAGGAATGTCTTGAGGTAAAGACTCAACTTCGATTGAATCTTTTTCTTTGACCAAGGTTCCTTCAAGCTCTCTTATTGCTGGGGACTCTTCTTCTTTTACAAACTCAAGCGGAACCTCGGCGCTAACCTTCTCGGTTAGTTTTACCTGGTGAAAATCAGCATGAATCGGTTCGCCGGTAACCGGGTCTACTTGAGAATCGGAAATCAAAACCTTTTTCGTTTCTCTGTCGTCAATATTTAAATCAACCAAGGCATTTTCGCCGGCGGATTTAAAGACTTTCTGAAACTCTTTTTTGGAAACAACGAGAGACTGTGTTTTGATATCTTTTCCATACAAAACAGTCGGGAGAAAACCTTCCTTCCGCAAATTCTTAACTTTCTTTCCTTTAATTTCTCTGGTTTTAGCTTTTAATTTTAGGGTCTCCATAAAAAAATAACCTTCCAATATGTATTGAGTATTGTAAGGAATTTATCATTAAAGGTCAAGGTTTTAGCTTGAGCCTTCACGCATTACTTATTTATCTTTACCCCGTTAGATAAAAGAAACCATCTAACGGTGTTTACCAAATAAACTCTCAAAATCGCCGTCAAAATCTTCCAAGAAGCTGTGAAAATCTATCAGCTCGTCGGAAGTTATCGGCTTTTCGATTTTACCACTTGATCTTTCTCCTTTTAAGCCCTTAAACATCTTCGGCAACTCTTCGGAGAAATCTATGCCCTTAAATCCTTCAGCGTTGGAAGTTTTAACTTGAGCCACAATTGTCGCCATAACTGGCATCTTGCAAGAAAAACAATTGAGCTGAACCAAAACAGCTTGCCCAAGCTGACCTAAAAAGTGAATGTCCTCTTTTCGGTAAGATTTTCCGCAGTTCGGACACTTTATCATGGCTTGAATATTTCTAATGAGTTCTTCTAATTGAAAGCTATTCATTTTTCCCTCCCGAGGCCTCGGAATAAAATCTCTTTGCCGAGGTCGAGACCCCGCATATAATCTTTTATGTGCGGGGTATGCTAATGTCTATTCCTTAACTCTGGATTAGTAAAATATACTTAATATGACTAATTCACGTTTAATTATAACTCAAAATTCAATTTATGTCAATCTGTTTTTGGCATCCAGAAAGTAGAGAAAGAATATCAATGCCGCAACAAGAATAAAAAGAAAGACAAAGGCAATAAATTTAGAAAAAGTCTTGGAAATTAAAGCAATAATACCAAAAGCTAAAGAAATTACATAAAAGAACATAACAGTCTGCCTCTGGGTGAGCCCTTTATTTAGAAGGGCATGATGAAGGTGCCTCTTATCAGCTTTGAACACTGATGAACCCTTTAGGACTCTTCTTATAACCGCCCACAAAACATCAAGAATAGGAAGACCTAAAACTAGTAAGGCTGTGGCGATTTTTCCGCCCGAGAAAATCGCCAAAACCGCTAGTATAAATCCTAAAAACATACTTCCGGAATCGCCCATGAAGATCTTGGCAGGATGAAAGTTTAAAGGCAGGAAACCAAAACAGGCTCCAGCAATAACCAAAGCCAGCAATGCGGTCTGCGGCTGGCTGATATCTGGCTGAAAAGAAAGCAGAAAAATTATAAAACCCGCGATACCAGAGACTCCACCTGCCAAACCATCTAGACCGTCCAAAAAATTTATGGAGTTTATCAGAACGAGAATCCAGAAAATTGTAAAGAGATCTGCCCAAAAGGTTACATGATAAGTTGTGCCCCAAAACTCCAGGGGAATCTTAATGGTATCAAGATGTATTACGCCGCCCAAAGGATTGGTAATAAAATTAATACCGATTCCCGAAGCTACTATGACCAGAGCCGCCGAGATCTGACCTAAAAATTTGGTCACAGGCTTTAAGTTAAAAATGTCATCCATTACCCCAAAAAAGAGAAGGATAAAAGCACCAATAAAAAGACCTAAAAGATGCTTATCGAGCGGAACAAGCAGAAATACAATAGTAAAAAAAGCAATAAAAAGAGCTACTCCGCCGAGCCTGGCTACCGGTTCCTTGTGGATCTTTCTTTCATCAGGATAGTCAACGGCTCCAATTCTTAAAGCAAAGAAACGAAAAAATTTCGTTAAAAGATAAGAGAGGATAGCGGCAGCCAAAAATACAGCTAAATAAAAAGTTATCATTAGTTAAAGTATAAAAGATAAATTTCAAATTCCAAAGCTCAAATGTCAAATCAATATCAAATGACTAAACCCTTAAAATAAATGAATATAGAATTTAGTATTTAGAATGTAGAATAAGAATAAAGAATGTAGAATATAGAATGAAAAAGTTTCTAAATTCAATATTCCCAATTCCCATTCAAAATTCTAGATTCAATATTCTAGATTCTTTCAAGTTTTAAACATTGGGCATTAAAAAATTAGACATTGATTAGTCATTTGGAATTTGGAATTTGGCATTTTACTCTACTCTTTCCTCACCTTCTTGGTTACCTGCCAGTCCAATCTTCTGCCCAGCATCAGTCTCGTCTGGGAATCAATTGCCGGAAGAGAACTAAAGAATATCGTAACCAGTGGCAGAAGCGCCCACTGCAAAACCATCGTCACAAACTTGAATTTTTTATACCGAGCGGGTCTTTCCGGCAAAAGCAGAGTGGAAATAGTAACACTTATAATAAGACCGACCATGGCTATGGTTAAAATGCGGCTGGTGGCGATGGGTAGATTTTGAGCTAAAACCGAGTGCTTAAAAGAAGGGTTTAAAAGAATCGGGAGCCAGGCGGTGATTGTTATAAAAAGAGAAGCGGTAGCCCACAGGAAGTACCCCTCTAAAAGCCGGTAGCCGGCAATCAATTTTTTAAAGAAAGGAATCTTCTTGTTGTCCCAAGAATTTATCACCAGATAAGCAAAGTCGGAAGCCCCCCATGCCCATCTTCTAAGCTGAATATACTGGGCTTTCAAAGACTCCCAGTAGGTATTTCCCAAAACAGCATCCTGAAATATCGGCAAAAAAATTGGAACGAGCTGGTGGTCGCCATCATAAGTGAAAAAGGTCCGCCAGAACTGGTGCCCGTCTTCAACGATTGTGGTTACGGACCAAAAATCAGTATCAATCAGCGCTTTAAAGCTTTGGGCATGAGAAGAAAAATTCCTTAAGCGTTCTGGACGAGTAGATTCCATCAGCTGCCAGAAGGAGTTACCCATGGCTACAACCCTAATTGGTGCCGGGACATCCCAGATGTTGTTGTTAAAAATCGGAGTGGGCTGAAAACTTCTTCTTACTCTCTTGGGGTTTACAACATATTTATAGGTCACGCAAGGTAGATATTCGGGGTGAACTTTGTTGTCGGCATCCAAAGTTGTCGTTACAATATTTTCGTAATTTATGCCGCGCTCATCGATTATTTTTTTGACCTCTCTAGCGGCGAAGGTAATATTTCCGCCCTTGCCTGGAATCTCTCCAGGAATATCTTTGGGATGAAGAGTCCAGAAAAAGAGACCAAATCTTTCCCCAAATTCTTCCTCGAGCCTCCTGATAATTCTGGAAGCGTTCTCTTTGTCTCTCTCTTCGGCGGCTAAAACAAAAAGTATCTTATCTTTGGGGTAGTTGCTTTGAAGCAAAGCGTGGATAGACTGTCTTAAAATCTCGATATCTTCTTTGTAGGTTGCCAAAATAACCAGGTGGTAAATATTTTTATAGTCTATAATGTTTTCTTGTTTTACACTCCCAATTTCCCCCAGGTTGTCTTTCAGCCAATTTAGGTAAAAAGTCTCTTTTCTCAGTTTGGGAATTATCCTTAGAGGAATGTTGAATGGATAGCGCAGCCAGATTTTTCGGCTATGTTTTTTTATTTCTTCTTTTAGTTTCTTTTTAGTCTCTTCAATCTCTTTTGTTTCCTCGAGCTTCAAAAGCCAATTGATTTTTTTCTCTATGGAGAGGCGGTTATAAGAATACAAAAGATTTCTGGACATATAAAAGGCTCTAAATAGCCAAAATAAGTCAAAAATGATTATAAAATAGGCGACAACCGCGGGCAGGAAAAACGAAAGAAGCACCGGCATAGTCAAAGCAAACCAGGTTAAAAACCCGGGAATGATTTCAAAAATTCTTCTAAAAAAATAACCGTCTTTAAAGTTTTGGGCTTCGGTTTTGACTTGCATCTTTAAACCTTAAAAGCTATGCTCCACGAAGCAATAACAAAAAAGATCCCTAAAAGAATGGTCGCTGAGGCAATAAGATAAGAGGCTTTTAGGTCTTTTTTTAATAAATTAAAAGCAATTAAAAAGTTTACAATTAATATAACAAATCCTGCCAAAGGAATCTCATAAATCATAAACCAGGGACCGGTTTTGTCAACTCCTTTAACAGGTATATAGTGTAAAGGTATGATGTAATTTTCCGGACGACCCCTAAAAGAAACCAAAATCCAGGAGACGACATTTAGAAGAAGAGCAAATAACAAAAGCAAAATGAGCGGATTTCTTTCAAAAAAACGCTTGTAGAGATAAAGCAGAAGTTTTACCAGATAGAAATCTTTTATTTTCATACTTTAGTTATCAGTTATTAGCAATCAGCTATCGGTTATTAATTATAGCATTTTTTCTGATGCCTAGTTGCTAATACCTAATTACTGCTTGCTAACTCATGGAGCCGGCGGACGGGATTTCACCCCGTACTAAAATTTGGAGCCCAGAAGAGGATTCGAACCTCCGACCTTTCCCTTACGAAGGGACTGCTCTACCACTAAGCTATCTGGGCATTTAGTGCGGGGCGGGCCGTCACTCTTTGCTTTACGAAAGCACTGCTTTACCATTAAGCTACACCGGCAAAAATAAAATGGAGCGGGATACCAGAATCGGACTGGCGCCTTAACCTTGGGAAGGTTACGTACTACCATTATACTAATCCCGCACTAAATCTTATTTGGCTCAATTTTGGCTTTAGGACGTCCCTTGGTAACCGGTCCCTCAGTTATAAACTTCCTTCTGTTTTTTTCCACCATCTTTGCCTCGTGGGTCAAAACAATGGCTCTGGTAGGGCATTTCCTCTCGCACATTCCGCAGAAAAAGCATTTTTCGTAGTCATAAGAAAGCTTCCAGCCCGAGGCTGGTCCGCCTTGGGCGGAAAATCTTTTCTTTCCCGGATAAACCTTAATTGTCCCTGCCGGACAGTGATAAACGCAAACCAAACAGCCGATGCATTTTTTAGGATCAAACTTCAGTCTTCCTCGCCAATATTTGCCAACTTCCCTTCTTTTGGAAATTAATTTGAGTTTTTCTAAAACTGCCTCAAGATACTCTGGCGCTTTTGGCGGACAACCATTCACATACAAATCCGGCTTTAGATATTTGTCTACGGGTCCGGCAAAAGTCGGCGATGCCTGAAAAACATTTCCAGAAATGGCACAGCTTCCGAAAACGATTTTTTTACACCTTTTAGGCAGTTGCTTCAAGACACGCAGAAAATATGGCTTGATTTTTTTAGTCAAAATTCCGGTAAAAATGGCTAAGTCAGCCTCTTTGGGATTTTGGGTTGTCCGAGTTTTTATTTTCGACTCATTTAAAAGCACGCCTGCTAAGAGCTCGATGTCGCAACCGTTGCAGCTCCCCACATTATAGTAATAAACTTTTAATTCTTTCTTCATGGTTTAGTTATCAGTTATTAGGCACTGGACACTAGGTTTTTTGTTTCTGATGTCTAGTTACTAGTGTCTAATTACTTTTATATCTTTGATATAAACTTTTTTGGTATTTTCTTTTGATATTTTAAAGTTAGTTTTTTCTGCCAATGTTCCTTCGGCCTGAATTTTTAAAATGTCTTTAAACTCTTTTTCGGTAAAGTGTTC
>CAYZYZ010000019.1:0-12391 GCA_964482765.1 uncultured Candidatus Saccharibacteria bacterium
GCTCGCCTCAACTTTTAACTTTTTATCTCCCCTTTTTTTACTTTTTACTTATTACTTTAGCTTCACATTCCCATATCCATACCCGACATGCCGCCTCCAGGCATATTGCCGGGCATTCCTTTTTCTTCCTTCTCTGGCAAATCGGTTACCGCAACCTCGGTTGTCAAAAGCATGGCTGCTACGGAAACCGCATTCTGCAAGGCTGAACGGGTAACCTTCAAAGGATCAATTATCCCGGCTTTAATCATATCAGTGTATTCGTGTTTTTCGGCATCATAGCCGACGTTTTTTTCTCTTTTTTGAATCTCATCAACCACCACTGAGCCTTCACGACCTGCATTGGCCGCTATCTGCCTTACAGGCTCTTCTAGAGCCCTTTTTAAGGCTTTTACAGCTGTTTCCTCATCTCCTGCAGCCTCAAGCTCATCAAGGGCTGGTACAGCATCCAAAAGAGCGGCGCCTCCTCCGGCAACAATTCCTTCTTCAACAGCAGCTTTAGTTGCCTGAACAGCGTCTTCTATGCGGTGCTTTTTCTCTTGAAGCTCAACTTCAGTGGCGGCGCCAACTTTTAAAACTGCCACGCCCCCTGTGAGCTTTGCCAGCCTCTCCTGGAGCTTCTCTTTGTCAAAGTCTGAAGTTGCGGCTTCCAGCTCGGCTTTGATTTGAGCAATTCTGTCTTTGATGGCTTTTTCTGAACCTTTACCCTCTATAATAGTGGTATTTTCCTTATCAGAGACCACCTTTCGAGCCTCACCGAGCATATCCACTTCAGTGGCATCGAGTTTCATGCCAGTCTCCTCGGAAATAACAGCAGCGCCGGTTAAAACAGCAATATCTTGAAGCTGTTCTTTTTTTCGGTCGCCAAAGCCCGGAGCCTTAATCGCTAAAGTATTAAAAGTTCCTCGAAGCTTGTTAACAACCATAGTTGCCAAAGCCTCACCCTCGACATCTTCGGCAATGATTACGAGGTCTTTTTTACCGGCTTGAGCCATTTTTTCAAGCAATGGCAAAATATCAGCCACAGCCGAAATCTTGTAATCAGTCACTAAAATTTTGGGATTTTCAAAAACTGCCTCCATCCTATCGGGATTGGTCATCATATAGGGCGAGATGTAGCCTCTATCAAACTGCATTCCTTCGACTATCTCTTTATCTAAACCCATTGTTTGGGACTCTTCAACAGTAATAACTCCGTCTTTTCCGACCTCATCCATAACTTCGGCAATCAAATTACCAACTCCTGGATCCTGGGCAGAGATAGTGGCAACCTGAGCCACTTCTCCCTTGCCGGAAATCTGCTTGGCATTTTTTTGAAGCTCTTTAATGATGATGTCAGTGGCTTTTTCCAAACCTCTTTTCAGGCCGATGGGGTTGGCGCCAGCCGCGACATTTTTTAAGCCTTCGTCGATTAAGGCCTGAGCTAAAAGAGTAGCAGTGGTTGTACCGTCTCCGGCAACATCATTGGTCTTGATAGCTACCTCTTTTAGAAGCTGGGCACCCATATTTTCGAACTTGTCTTCCAGCTCGATCTCTTTGGCGATAGTAACGCCGTCGTTGGTTATGGTGGGCGAGCCGAAGCCCTTATCTAAAACAACATTTCGGCCCTTGGGACCGAGGGTTACTTTTACAGCGTCTGCCAAGATATCAACGCCTTTTTTTAAGCCTTGTCGTGCTTTCTCGTCAAATAATAATTGTTTTGCCACTACTTTTCTCCTTTCGTCGAAAGCGCGGATCAACGCGGATTCTTACGCTGATTCACGCGGATTGATTTGATATATTTTTGAATTATTCTTTACTTTTTTACTTTTTATTTTTTACTTTTTACTTTAGCGATTATTTTATAATCGCTAGGATGTCTTCTTCTTTTAGTATTAAATACTCCTCGCCATCGACCTTTATTTCCGAAGGACCGTATTTTTCATAAATAACAATATCGCCTTCCTTAACTTCTAAAGGAATGACTTGCCCGTGTTTAACTTTGCCAGATCCCACAGCAACTACCTTGCCTCTTTGTGGTTTTTCTTTAGCTGTGTCAGGCAGAACAATACCGCCCTTGGTTGTCTCGGTCTCTTCCAATGGTTTTACTAAAACTCTGTCTCTTAATGGTTTTACATTCATGTTATTTCTCCTTTCGTCGAAAGCGCGGATCAACGCGGATTCTTACGCTGATTCACGCGGATTATTTATAATTAAATATCTGAACGCCACTTTTGATGCGGTTTTGCTCAGTCGAATAAAAATGCAAAATGACAGAGCAAAATTTAAAATTATTTAATTATTTTTTAAATTTTTTCAGCCTTTGGCTGATACTTTTTATTAGCACTCCAACCATACGAGTGCTAGTTTTTCCATATTAAATAATTAAAAAACTCTTGTCAATAGTTTAGTTTTCCACTTTTGTGTCGACAAAAGTGGAGCAAAAACTCGCAACGAATCAAAAAAGCTAGAAAATATCTTAATTTGAACTTCCGAACCTGAACTTACCCCTTCGGGCTCCGCCTATAGGGCTCTGCCCGGTGGGGATTGCCCTCGTTCTCATCAATTCACATGATGTTCACTCGGGTTGGGCAGGTTCTCGCTACCCCTACGGGGTACTGTTCAAATTTTCACTATTTTCCCGAGCGCTTTTTTGATAGGTTGCCATATAAAAGAAAAGACTTTTTCTCTAATGATTAAGTTAAAAAGAAAATGCAAGCATTGAGAAAAACCGCCCGCCTGCCCGTCCGAAGCCTTGGCGAAGGCGGGGAAAATTGGTGAAAAGATAAGCGCCCCGACCGAATCGTCGGGGAAGAATTCTCAGTGCTGAGCCAAACCAAGCGGCAGCATGCTTTGGCGAGGACCCCGACCCAGGTCGGGGTTTGAATTCGGGAAGCTTAGATTAAGCCAATTTTTAGGTTTTTCGAACCGCTTGCTCGGTTTTGGTGCTTTTGCCGAGACAAAAGCACAAGAAATAGTTATTGACACATAATCGCTTTTTGTATAATAATTATCTCTTAATCGCAACCTTGACAAAAAGGGGGTCAAAAAATTGCAAGAAGGAGAAATCATTAAAATCCTTGAAACTGTGGATTGTAAACTTTTGAAAAAATGCAATCATATCGCGATAAATGGGATAAAAGTCTTAGCTAATAAAGGCGATGCCAAAAAAGCACTTTCGAGCTTATGCACTGGATGTGGAGTGAAGTCAGAAAATCTATGTCCTGGGAAACAAGAACAAATAAACCAGATTTTAGAATCGGTAATGAGCTGAATCGAAAGGAGTGAAATTGATGTATAGAGTTGAAATCAGATGTTGGGAAAAATACGCAGCAACAGTAAGAGAAAAAATGAAAGGGATACCGGAGATATTAAAGGAAAAATTTTCAGTTGGCTATGATGAAATCTTTGTAGAAATAATCCCTATTAAAAAGGACGATGTATACAATGATATTTATTATGCAAAAAAATATGTATTTGTTACCATACCCGTACCAGAAAACACATCACAATCTCAAAAAGAGAAAATAGCAGATGAAATAACTCACCTTCTTTGTGATTTTTACAAAATTAAAAGAAAATATATCATAATAAAATTTGAGGATATTAAAAAGGAAAATATTTTCTGGGAATATTAGGACTTCACTCACCAAGCAAAACCTAACACATTGCTTGGTGTTTTTTTAATACGCAAAGATCGCAAAATTTTCACGAAGACCGCAAATAATTACAAAGCCTTACTTTGGTGTTTTTTTAATACACAAAGATCGCAAAATTTTCACGAAGACCGCAAATTACTAAATTTTGACAAGGGTCCAACCCTTGTCAAAATTTCTGTTATCTGTCAGCTATTATCTGCCTGCCCGTCCGTAGCCCTTAGGGTGAAGGTGGGTTTTCTGTTTTATGGGATGAAAACAAAGTTCTTTATCGGAAATCCTCACTCGTCCTTTGGGCGCTTTTATGGTACGGATGTCTTTTAAAATTCTCTTTTTCTGCCACTTGCCCAATTTCTTTTCTACATAATCGCCGAACCGGCCGGATAAAACCCATTCAAAAAACTTTCTTATGACTCCTAAAAATCTTGAAGGTTTTACTTTTGGAAAATCATTATCTTGAAATCCGTAACTACTCATCCAGCTGTTAGCTTTTTTATACCTTTCATAAAAATTCTCTAAATCTAAAACAGGGAAGAGTTTCGAAAAAACCTTTCCATGGTATTCATCATGAGGAAAGATTTCTAAAAAATCGTCGGTGTGGTAACGGTTTAAGCAAATTCGGCCGGCAATTTTTTGGCCATATCTTCTTTTGCCGGTTATGTGAGTTAAAAAAGTAATAAAAAAACGGTTGGTCCAAATACGACAGGCCTTAGAAACAATTAAAAAATCAATATCCGAATTTTCGGTAATCTTTCCTTTTGTCATTGAGCCGTTTACTCCAATCATCCTTATAAAAGGCGCTAATTGCAGAAATTTAGCAATTCTTAAAGCTCTTTCCCAGCGCTTTTCTAATAAATGGTCTTCCATGGTTTTATGATAGCAGAATTTTTCTCTTTTATGTTAAAATATTTATATGAAACAAAGAATTTTTTCCGGAGTACAGCCCTCAGGCGACCTACACATAGGAAATTACTTGGGTGCTATAAAGAATTGGGTTAACTTACAAGATACTCACGACAATATTTTTTGTATTGTCGATTTACACGCTATAACTCTCCCTCAAGACCCAAAAGAACTGAAGAAAAGAATCCGTGAAGTTGCCAACATCTATTTGGCCGCCGGCATCGACTCCAAAAAGTCAGCCATCTTTATCCAGTCAGACCGACCAGAACACTCGGAACTGGCTTGGATTTTAAATTGCTTCACCTATTTCGGCGAACTAAAACGGATGACCCAGTTTAAAGAAAAGGCTGGCTCAAAACAAGAGTCTGTTTCAGTAGGTCTCTTTGATTATCCGGTTTTAATGGCGGCGGATATACTTTTATACAACACAAATCTTGTACCGGTTGGCAAAGACCAGTATCAGCATATTGAGATAACGCGAACTATCGCCAAAAGGTTTAACAACCGATTTGGAAAAATCTTTACCATCCCCGAAGCATTCTCTACTAAAGAAACAATTCTCATTATGGGTCTTGATGATCCAACCAAAAAAATGGCTAAAAGCGCCAAAAGCGACTTCAATTATATTGCCCTCCGAGATAATCCGGATGTAGTAAGAAAAAAAATCGCCAGAGCAGTAACCGACTCCGGCAAAGAAATAATTTATGATCCAATAAAAAAACCTGCTATTTCCAACATGCTGAATATTTATAGTTCTTTTTCCGGCATTCCAACCAAAAAGCTTGAAAAGAAATACAAAGACGCAACCTACAAAGAGTTTAAAGACGACTTGGCACAGGTAGTTTTAGGCTTCCTTAAGCCTTTTCAGCAGAAACTTGCTGAGTTGGAAAAAGACCCTTCTTATACTGAAAAAGTCCTAAAAGAGGGGGCAGAAAAAGTAGCCCCGCTTGCCCGAGAGACTCTAAAAAGAGTTAAGAAAGCGGCTGGCTTAGGCTTATAACTTTCCTAGGGTTTCTTTAAATTTTTCCAGAGGTTCAATTCCACTGACTCTTATTCTTGTCAACTCAAAAGGGTTGTCGGAAGAATGATTAGATCCGGCTTTTGTTGTTAATGCCATCAAATATCCGGCATCTTTTAATATATTTATAGTTTCTGAATTGTATTTTCCTCCAGGGTAGGCGAAAAAATAGATTTTTTTACCCGTTAATGTCTCTAGCTCTTTTTTGGAGTTTTCTATCTCGCTCTTGGCAATTTCTAGAGGCGCGATACCTAAATCCGGATGATTCTGTGAGTGAGAACCTATCTCTATACCGTAATCTGCCATTTCTTTTACTTCATCTCGAGAAAGATAAGCCGATCTGTCAAGATAATTGGTGATGAGAAAAAATGTTCCCAGCATACCCTTTTCTTTTAAAATAGGGAAGGCGAAATCGTAGGCGTCTCGGTAGCCGTCATCAAAAGTCAAAACAATAGATTTGGCAGGAATCTGCTTCCCCCAGTACAAGGCTCGAAACAAATCTTCAAGTCTGATACTTTCGTAGCCCCGACTTTTTAGAAAATCAAGCTGTTCTCTAAAATTTTGCGGATTAACCTGAAGTTCGGCTCTTAACTTGCTGCTGGCTGGGCTATCCTCAACATAATGATACATCAAAACAGGAACTCTTAAGGTTTTGGCGGGGTTCGGCATAGCCTGAGGGAAAACCAATGGCTTCTCTTCGGTTTTTGATTGAACCTTATTCTGGGGTTTTGCCTGAGGTTTTGCTTCGGTCTTTGGCTCTAGAGACTGGAAAATAAAAAAAGCCCCTAAATCAAGAATGATTAAAATGGCAACTATTGTTTTGCGGTTTATCATTTTTCGATTATGTTTAAGACTTCCCTCTTTTTTTCTTCTAACAACTCAGGGGAATCGGCTTCGATTCTTAATCTTACCAGAGGTTCGGTATTTGACTTTCGCAAATTGAACCACCAGTCAGAGTACTTTATATAAACTCCGTCTAAATTTATACTTTCACCGTCTTTAAACTCTTCCTTAACCTTTCTTAATGTCTCATCAGGGTTCTTAACCTTTAAGTTTATTTCTTCTGTCTGATAATATTTTTTGAAGGGTTTAATCAATTCAGAAAGAGGTTTTTTTGTTCTGGACATTATACCCATTATCTTGACCGCGGCAAACAAGCCGTCGTCCAAGCAGTAATTGTCTTTAAACATTATGTGACCTGAAAACTCTCCAGCCAAAACACCGCCCTCTTTCTGAAGTTTCTCTTTATAAAACGGGTTGCCGACTCTCATCATCACCGACTTACCACCGGTTTCTTTTATAACCTCATCAACAATTTTGGAGAATCTTAAATCAAAATATACTTTTTCGCCCTTGTGGTTTTTGAGCTCTTCTTTAGCTAAAATAGCTAGCTCTAAATCTGGTGGAACAATCTCACCTTTTTCGTCAACTAGAATGGAACGATCAGCATCTCCGTCAAAAAATATTCCCAAGTCTGCCTTTTCTTCTAAAACTTTTTCTTGTAAAGTTTTCAAATTTTCCAACTCATGCGGATTAGCGAGATGATTCGGGAAGGAACCATCGGGCTCTGGGAAAAGATGGGTAGTAGAAATTGGCAGATTGTCAAGAAATTCTTTCGCAGAAACAGCGCCCACACCGTTTCCGTAATCACAAACTGTTTTTAAGTTTTTTATATCTTTGGCAAATTTCAAAAGATGATTTACATAATCCGGCAATATGTCTTTTTTTATTATTTTTCCCTTACTTGAGCCATTTTCAAAAGACAGCTCAGCTAATTTTTTAACTTCCTTGATACCGAAATCATCATAAAGCTGGAGGGAATTTTTGCTCAAAAGCTTAAAGGCATTATACTCTGGCGGGTTGTGAGAGGCAGAAATCATAACCCCACCATCCAAATCAAGATAAGCTACCGCAAAGCCTAGCATCGGGGTGGTACACATCCCTATATTTATAACATCGCACCATTCATCAGTAATCCCTCGAACAAACTCTTTAAATAGCGAAGGCGAGGATTTTCTCGCATCAATCCCTACAGCTATTTTTTTAGCATTTAAGAATTTGACAAAAGCCCGGCCGATCCTGTAAGCGGTCTCTTCGTCTATCTCTTCAGGATAGATGCCTCTTATATCATAAGCTTTAAAAATATTAGGATTTATCATAATTTATTCTCCGGTTTTGGGAAATTCTGACGCTGGTTTGTAGAAACTAGTAAAAGAATCTCTTTTTATTAGCTTATCACCTTTATAAATGTTGCGGTAAAAAATGGTTTTTGAACTGCCGTCCGAATTCTTCTCAAGATACTGAGGATTCTCTATTTCCACGCTCCTGTCGCCTTTGGTTCCGTAAAAATCAAAAATTAATCTGTTGCCACTGATATAAGTCTGAATAAGTATGTATTTGCCGGTATCATTTTTGAATCTCAAATCCGGATGAGGAGGATAGATTGTAGCATCCACTCCAGAACCGCCAAAAGGCCAATCATAGTAATGGACAGCAAAAGCATGATTTTTCCTTTCGGTAATTGGTGCACCAGAGTAAAGCATTGCTCTAAAAGCAGTGGTTGCTACTTGACACAAACCGCCCCCATACTCCTTTACCAACTTTCCGGGTTTTATAACCAGCTCTGGCAGGAAACCGCCACTGGCATCAACAGGTCCCAAATATTCATTGAAGGAAAATTCCTCTTTTGGGGCAACCAAAACACCGTTAAACTTGGAAGCGCCTATGACAATGTTATGCTTCCTAGAGGAAGAAGAGCCGGAAAAATCGCTCTGTCCCCTACCAACTAATTCAACAATTCCTAGTTCTTGAATATTATCTTCTCTTACCTCAACCGCAACAGTTTTTAAAGCTAAGGTAACCGAAGTTTCTTTTTTCTTTAAAGAATTCAAGATTCTGTCAATGGAGTTATCTAAATCAAGGGACTCACCGTTCTTTGAAGGCTCCAAAACAACTACCTTTTCATCTTGTATTCCTAAAGTGGCATTCTTGGGCGCTTTATCCACTTCTTGGGCAATTTTTTCAAGGTAATCTGAGACTTTTTCTCTTTTTAATTTTATTTCCAATTGATTATTTAGAAACTTAACGACCCCGAAGTTTTCTAAAAGACTATTAAGGTAAACTTTTATCTGGTAATTTCCTTCCTCTTTTTTTATACTCTCCTTTTCTTGGCTTTTAACTTCCACCCAGTCTTCTATTTCGTTTTGAGAAATCTCCCATTTTTTGCTCTTTATTTTCACCAAAATCTTCAAACCCAGCATATCACTCAGTTCCTCTTTGGTCTTTTTTATGACTTCTGAATTGGAGTTGGGATAAACGATGCTGTAGGGTAAAAATGTGGGTTTTGATGAAAGCCGGGAAGCATAATCTAGGATGTCATACTTAAGTTCAATCTCACGAACCATCTTGCCCGGTTTCTCCCCTGTTTCTATAACTTTGCCTTCCTCGATTTTTAAACCAGTGTTTACCGCCTGAACATCAGCTTCCTCGGAAATTTTTTTCACCGTTTTCAGAACCCCTTCCTTTGAAAAAACTAACGGCTTATCAGAGCTAATAAATATAATCTTTAACCTGTTTATAAATTGTTCAAACAAATTTCCCTGCTTGCCTTCTTTAAAAGTGCTTTCAATAATTTCTTCGGTATTAAAATCGAATCCCAGCTCTTTATTGAGTATCTCCCAGCTTTTCCCTTCCCCTTGAATTTTTAGAGTCTGTTCATTCCACTCTTGGATTTTGGATACTAATAATTCTTTGGCTTCTTCCTTGTTTTTGCCGCCAAATTTAATTCCGGCTACTTTAAAATTAGGCAAAAATTTGTTGGTATAAAAGATATCAAAATATAGAAATATCCCTACTGCCAAAGTAGCGCTAAAGAATAAAAAACAGGCGAAAAATAAAATTATATTTGAAATATTTAATTTTTTCATTTTTTCTAACCCTCGGTATTATTGAGAATCTCTTCCAGAATCTTTCTGGCTAGCCTTTCCCTCTCTTTGGTTAAATCTTTATCATGAGAAATTCTAAGCCAAACAACTTCGCCTTCTTTTATATTCTCGGGCAATTTTTGTTTTGGCCAATGAAGAACCTGATGACCCTTCAAAATGATTACCGCAAAGTTTTCTTCAAATCTGTCTAAAACTCCGCTTATGGAAAATTCTTTTTCCGGCTCTTTTAGATTCATTTTCTCCTCACAAACTACAGGGCTTTTTCTAAAGCAGGAATAATCTGTTTTTTTCGGGAAACTGTTCCGGAAGCTACAAGGTTGTTGTTTCTTTGTTCAACTTTCAGCGCTTTTTTTACAAGCTCTTCATCGCTTGAATCGCTTGTTATAAAATAAGCCTCTTTCCTGATAATATCAATAATTGCAAAAAGAAGGTGGCTAAGATTTTCCTTGTTCTTTTTTTCGGCAATGGTTTTGACTAATTCTTCTTTGCGTTCTAAAGCAGGACTTGGGTCAACTGTCTCGAAAACTCCTACCCCAACTTTTTTTCCTTTGATATCAAAATTTTTGTAGTCTGAATCTATAAGCTCTTCCGATGAAATCCCAGTTAAATCAGATTTAGCTTTAAACATCTCTTGGGCTAACTCATCGATATTCAGCTTGGCAATCTGGTTTAAAAATTCTGCTACCTCCTCGTCCTCCTTGGTTGAGGTGGGTGAGTTGAACTTAAGAGTGTCAGAGAGAATGCCGGCTAAAAGAATGCTAGCTATATTTTCTTTTGGTTTTATGTTTTGGGATTGAAAAATTTGGGCAATGATGGTTGAGGTAGAACCCACTGGCTTCATGCGAACAGAGATAGGACCGGGTGTTGAAAGCCCGCCGAGTTTGTGATGGTCAAAGATGCCTACAATTTCCTCATTTTTTACATTTTCTGATATTTGGGATGGTTCATTGTGATCAACTAAAATGACTTCCTTCTCCTCACCTGGTATAAAATCAGGCTTCCTAAAGCCAAATTTATCTAAAACATAAATGGTTTCTTTATTTACTGGATCAGCAATGGCTGGGGTATAATCTTTACCTAAAGATTTTTCAAGCTCTGCCAAAGCAATGGCGGAGACTACTGAATCAGT
Organism: uncultured Candidatus Saccharibacteria bacterium; assembly: GCA_964482765.1. GTDB lineage: Bacteria > Patescibacteriota > CPR2_A > CG2-30-33-46 > CAYZYZ01 > CAYZYZ01. Next base: position 10,627 of record CAYZYZ010000019.1, read on the forward strand.
ATCAGGATTTTTGTGTCCTACGATAAAAGTCTTCATAACTCCTCCTTTTCGAGACCCCCTGGATAAATATTCCTTGCAGGGGTCGAAGATCCCGACGGAACGTTAGTGGATGTCGGGACGCTCCGTTAGATTATTCTTTATAAAATTATAACAAATTATTTACCCCATTAGAAAGCCCCGTCCTTTCTAACGGGGTTTACTTAATAAATCTAACAGGGTTTGCTATTTTAGAAAATTTTTAAAAACTTTCAAAGGCTCTTCTTGACTCAAATTGGATTCAAAACTGGCTATAACTAATCCTGCAAAAAGCCAAAAAGAATAGGCGGTGGCGGTATCGGCCCAGGTGTGCACTAAAAAACTGTTTACGCTTATTCCTAAAAGGGTGCCCAAAAGACCCAATGATAAAAATTTATATAAAATTTCTTTGCTTTCTTGAAAAATACGTTTCAGATAATTGAAAAGATAAATAATTATAGCCGAAAAAATAGCCAGCCCCAAAATACCCAACTCAATGGCAATTTGAAAATACCAGTTTTCGGTAATTAAAGTTCTGCCTAAAGTAGAGGCCGGACCGGCAGAACCGATTCCCATACCAAGGGGATTTTTAAAAATTAAAGTGATTGAGCCTAAAAAAGCCTCAAAGTGCGTCATTGTGGAACCAAATAAAGCGTTTTCCCTGACCTCGCCGTGCAAAATAATTGTCTGAAATGTCTGGACGTTGAAAAAAAGAAAAGCCGTAACCACTCCAAGGAAAATTAAAATAACGGTTGGCAAAATTACATTTCTTTTCTTTTTGGCTTTAATAAAAAATATAGTAAAAATCCCTGCCAATAACCCCAGCCAAGCGCTTCTGGAGTATGTGGCAAAAATAGCCAGAAAAACAGCGAGCAAAAAAGCAATGAGAAGCAAAAAATATTGTTTTTTATCCCTTAAAAATAAAGTTAGAGAAAAAACAAATGCCGATATTACAATAAGATAGGAAGAAAATTGCAAAGCGCCCGGAAAGGTTGACTGGATGCGGTAAAAATTCGGCAAGGATGGATTTACCGGTCCATAAGTAGACAAGATGCCGGTTTGCAAATATAAATCAGGGTTTGCAGTGTAGCCGAATTTCTCTAAAAACGACGGGGGAAGATAAGAAATCTGAAGAAGACCAAAAAGCACGACCAAAAGCGCTGTGACAAGAAAAGTTATTAAAAAAATCTTTATTTTTCGTTTATCGAAATTGAAAGTTCTAGCTAAAAAATAAACCAAGAAAAATTCTAAATCATATCGTAAACCGGAAATTTTCTGCCCCCAATTTCCTCCGAAAAACAAAAAGTATAAAAAAGCTAAGACAAAAAAAGAAAGAATAATTTTATCGAGTTTTAAAATTTTAAAAGGTAGTTTTTTAAAGCGGAGGGTTTTTAAAATCCCTAAAATAACAAGCATCGCTAAAAAATACTCTTTCCATAAAGAAATAAAAACCGCCTGATCCGAGGATAGGCTGAATTTAAACCTTATAAAAGTAATTAAGAAGGCCTGAAAGGGCAGAAGAGCCAAAAAAACCAGCATTACCCAAAAGGGAAATTCTTTGAAGAGTATGTTTTTTTTGCTATTTTCCTGTTTCTTCATAAACTTTTAAAGTTTCTTTAGCCATTTTTGACCAAGAATATTTTTTAATTTTATTATAACCTTTCAAAATTAATTCTTCCCTTAATTTTTTATTGCCCAAAATTTCTTTTATCTTTTCGGCAATATCTTTTGGCTTTAGAGGGTTAAAATA
>CAYZYZ010000020.1:0-12272 GCA_964482765.1 uncultured Candidatus Saccharibacteria bacterium
TCGCCGAGCGAAGCGAGGCGAACCAACGAAATTTGACTTTTCCTTACTGGTGCCCGAGGAGGGACTCGAACCCTCAAGGTCTTTCGACCATTGGATTTTAAGTCCAACGCGTATACCAGTTCCGCCACTCGGGCTGGAGGCCTCGGGCGGAGTTGAACCGCCGTACGCGGTTTTGCAGACCGCTACCTAGCCACTCGGTCACGAGGCCACTTAAATTTCAATTATCTTATTCGGTGAAAAAACAACAGCTCCCTTAGAAGATAATCCTTTATTCTCTTTAAGTTTTTTTACAAAATCTAACCACTTGCCTTTATTATAATGCCTAGCGATACCAAATAATTTGTAGCCATACTCTTTGTTTGGAATTGAATCATCCCAAACTACAACGGCTATCTTTTTATTTTTCAATATATTGCTTCGTGTAACACCTAAAAAATTATCAGTAATTATTATATTGTTATCAATAACCTTGCAACAACTTACGGGCGTTACGTTTGGACCTTTTTGACCAATAGTTCCCAATGCAATAGTTTTGGATTCTATTAACTTTTTTACTTTTAAAGGAATAATCATTTAATTGGAGCGGGCGAGCGGAATTGAACCGCCGTCTCAGCCTTGGCAAGGCCGTATAATAACCACTATACTACGCCCGCAAATTAGTGGCCCTTCGACAAACTCAGGGTCATTCGCCTCTTATTTCATTAAACTCCATCTTGTTAATAATCATTAAGTGGTTTACCATGAGCGAGTTCCTAATTTATTAGGAACGAGTCGAATGGTGCCGGGACCCGGAATCGAACCGGGGACACCAGGATTTTCAGTCCTGTGCTCTACCAACTGAGCTATCCCGGCCTAATCAGATAATAGTTAACAGATAACAATTATTAAATCCTCTCCCTCTGTTTACTGTTACTTGTTTCTTGTTTACTGATAGGTGGTTGGGCGCTGGGGACTCTCACTCCTCGCTTCGCTCGTCTCCATAGGGCTTCCGCCCTCTGGCGCCCCGACCCGGGTCGGGGCTGTCACCCCAGTCGGGAAACTTCCGTTTCCCGACCCCTTCTCATGGTTCTCGTCCCCCAGTTTATTACTTATTAAACTAACAAATTGAAGGGTAGTTTACCATGAGCGAACAAGTGAGTCGGTTGGTGGGCGCTGGGGGACTCGAACCCTCGACCTACTGGGTGTAAACCAGTCGCTCTAAACCAACTGAGCTAAGCGCCCATAAAAACAGTAAACAGCTAACAAGAAGCAGTTAACAGTATTTAAATTACAGTAAAAATTTTACACTAAATCTGGAATTTATAAAATACTTATAATAATTATTATCTTGATGAGAAATACGAAATTACAAATAATAGTAAAGGTAATAGCAATAAAAACCATCCAATAAATCTGACTAAACAACCAGGTGATTCTGTATCTATGTATCGCCCGCTTTCGAAGAATCGAAAAGAAGGTCCTGTATATCCACCCATTTCGTCCCCAAACCAGATACAGAACAAGGGTAATAGTAAAAAGATTAGCATTCTCAACAATAATTCTGTACCGCTCAGGGTATAAGATAATACCAAATAAATAATAGCAATTATAAGAGCAATTAATCGAGAAATCATTTTATTGGCAAATTATTCTTTGGTGCCGCGGGCGGGACTTGCCTGTCCGACGAAGCCTAAAAGGCGTAGGCGGAAACCCGCTTTTTTATTTTGGTGGGCAGGACAGGACTTGAACCTGCACGGGATTTAATCCCATAGCCTCCTCAAGGCTACGCGTATACCAATTCCGCCACCTGCCCGTGTATACTCCGCCTTCGCTAGACTTCGGCGGATTTCGAATGATAATTTTTATTGTGCTCAACAATTCCACCACCGCGGCATAATCTGACTTATCTACCAGCCTGCCCCGCACTTTTTCAAATAGTGCGTGGGTTCCAGCACCCGGGCTTAACAATAAGATTATATCAAAGCTAATGGGCTATTCAATAAAAAAAGAGGCTGATATGCCTCAGTATTTAATAATCAATAAAATGTATCTAATAAATCTTCCCAATAAAGCCCTTTGGCCGAATGTCCAATTAACATTGGAAGAAAATTCATTAATCAGGCTACAGGCTTTCATGTAGTTTTTTTTATTTACCCTTTTATCATTTTTTAAATCCTTTATTCTTTTTTTGAAAGCCTTTGACAGAGATTTGTAATACCAACTAATTTCTTTTCTTGTATGAGTCTTGAATCTGGTTTTCCAAAATTTTTTTCCAACTCTTTCCGAATTAAGCCCTATTGACTGAATGTTGTCCAGTTTGTCTATTATAAGTACCAATAACTTATTAAAGCTAATAGATCTCCATATAAATTCAATCTTTTCTTCTCTTCTTTTCTGCCATGAAAAATCTTTATTTCTGTATGATGCACTATAAACTAAGGAAGCAACCTTTTTATCAAATAATGATGCTATATCTTCAACTTTAACATCTTTAGTGTCGTCTAATGTGTCATGCAGAAGACAAGCTATCTCAATATCTTTAGAGAGATCATAATGAGAATTAGTTACCTGACCGCGCAATAAATGCACTATGTACAAAATCTTTGTTCCCGGCCGGTATTGGCCCCAGTGGGCAATAAAGGCAAAAAGAGCTGCTTTAAATGATACGTCAGCTTTATCCATCTCGTATTTTTTAATTATCTCCCAAGTTTCATTAAAAACAGTTACCGTATTCTTTCTTATATTGCCGTTTGCCACTTAGATCACCCCTTTATTTTAAAGATCAATCTCTGTATGTCTAAACAGACTATCTTAAAAAAATCTAAGTGTCAAATAAAAAAGCAGACAGCCTGGCTTTACTATTTCCTAATTCACTTGATTTGGTAAGTAAGTGGTGGGGATGGGGAGACTCGAACTCCCATGGTATTTCTACCACTAGCTCCTGAAGCTAGCGCGTCTACCAATTCCGCCACATCCCCTAAGTTGGAAAATCTTCCTGCTAAAGTGCGAGGTGAATCTGCCAATTCCGACACCGCGGCACAATTGAAAATTACCTGCCCGCCGCCTTCCCGCAATTCGACTGAGTTAATCGCAACTCGGCAGGCGGGGAAATCAAAAATTGAAAATTCTTTTACTTTTTATATACCACTTCTCTATTTTGATAAGATGGTGCTCGGGATATACTAGAAAATATTTTTTAACACCCTTTAATTTTTTCTCAGTAACAAAATTATATATTGAGGAATAAAGAAAAATAGCTGGTTTTTCTTGTATTAATACCTCATTAATTTTTCTGTTTATCTCTTTCTTTTTGTCTTTATCTTTCGCCTGTTTTGAATTTTCAAGCAAGATATCGATTCTTTTAGACTCAAGGCTTGTAAAGTTTAAACCCGGGTCTTTCCTTTGTGAAGAATGCCAAAAAGGATATAAGTCTTCTTCATAGCCAAAATTCTGCCCAAAGAACAAAAGTTCAAAATTCCTGGGTTTTATAATATCTCTTTCTAATTCCAGTATATTTTTCTTTTCGATTATTAGCTGGACGCCCAATTTTGCCCAATCACTTTTAATTCCTTCTGAAACTATTCCTGATTCTTCATCATCTGCCACGGAGAGTTTAAGCTCTATTTTTTTGCCGTCTTTTTCTAGAAAACCGTCATTACTCGAATCAGTCATTTCTAAATTTTTTACTATCTCCTTAGCTTTGTCTAAATTGTATATTGCAACTTTCTCACCTTCAGAATATATGCCATCCAACATAATGGCTTTCCCGGCAAGTTTTTTATTTACTAGCTTATCTCGATCTAAAGCTAATTCCAAAGCCGTTCTGAAATTCACATTTTCTAAAAGAGAGTTTTTGGAGGCATTTATAAAGACGGCTTTGTAGTTAGGCAGTGTGTATGAAAAAAGTCTCACTCTTTCCCATTTTTTTATTTTTGAATATGTGTCCGGAGTTACTTCAGTTATTCCCATAATTTCTTTTTTCGTGAATGCATCAAAAACTTCCTGGGGATTTTTATAAAACTTAAATATAACAGAATCCAACAAGGGTTTTTCGGCGTAAAAATTCTCATTTCTTTCTAATAAAACATCTTTTATGAAATTGTCTTTGCTGCTTTTTATCTCTTTAAATTTGAATTTTCCGGCGCCGACGGGTCTGAAATTCTGCTCAACATAGGGAAGATCTTTAACCTCGAACCGCGCCCAGATGTGCTCAGGTAAAATTCCTAACGTTGTGTTGTATATAAAAGAAGAAGGTTTTCCTAAGGTAAATATAACAGTGAATTCATCAGGTGTATCAATATTGACATTCTTCCATAGATTTTTTAAAGGACCTTCATAATCCGGATCCTGAATAACCGATATAGTATAGCGAACATCGTTTGACAAAATCTGCTCTCCATCGTCCCACTTCAAATTTTTTCTTAGCTTAAAGACAATTTTTTTGCCTCCTTCTTGAACTTCCCAGCTTTCGGCTAAATCAGGAACGACGTTACCATCTTCTGATATTTTGGTAAGTCCGGAATAAATTAGGGAGACCAATACTCTGTCTGGCAAATTTGATGAGGAATACAGAGGATTAATCGTCTTCGGCTGACCAACGATACCTTCATTATATGAGCCGCCTTCAAGTGGAATCTCTCGAGTAAAAAACAAATATCCCTTAAAAAGCAAAAAACCTAAAGACAGTATTATTATCCCTGCCAGTATAAAAAGCAGTATCTTCTCTCGTAAAAAGTAATAAGAAAAAAGGGCTGAATACTTTTTTCTTGCCCGCCTAAAATACTTGAGGAATATTTCTTTAATTTTAGAGATAAAAAACACTTCGAATTTAGTGGATTAAAACATTTAAGAAAGCGGAAATAGCAAAAACTGAAGCCACGACAATCGTAAGAACAAAAAGTCCTTTCTCCAGCCCCCTCCTTGTTCTATAGATGTTACCCTCGCCTCCAAAAATCTGCGACAAGCCCGTTCCTTTTGATTGAAGCAGAACAAAAATAACAAGTAAAATTGAAGAAATTATTTGTATGACAATAAGAATGATTTTAATCATAGAAATATTTTAGCATTAAGTATAATAATTTAAAATACCCTTGGTTATTTTTTCTTTTTTGACTTATTTTTTAGGATTTCCTGCAACCGGAAAATGCTTTTCCCAGAAACAATCACTTTTTTCTTTTTACGCTTTAATCCCCTTTCTTCTTTTTCTTCTATCTCTTTCTGAATCTCTTCATAATTTCTTTTCATAAATCCTCATAATTATTTTTGCTAGCTTTTCTTTGTCGTGTCTTATTAAGTCACTGTAATTGGAATCTCTTTGAAAATTCTTTGAGAGAAGATCATCCCTTATAACTTTTAGTCTTCCGCCTTTAAATTTTATATCATAAGTTTTAATGGGTTCTTCACCTTTTTTTCTGTATTTTAAAACAATGTTTCTTGGTGGCTTCCTGTTGTTTATCAAAACATAATCAATGGCTTTCCCGCCTATGTATTTTTCCAGTTCACTTACATAATCATAAGGTGAAAAATTCTCATTATGTGGTTTGTTAACCAAGTTGCAGACATATATTATCTTGGCTCTACTTTCTTTCAAAGCTTTAGAGAAACCCGAGACCAAAAAATTAGGAATTAGGCTGCCATACAAAGTTCCCGGAGCAATTATAACCAAGTCGGCTTCATGCAGAGCATTTTTAGCGTCAGGATTTATTTTGGCTTTGGGCTTAAGATACACGCTCTCGATTTTGTCTTGAGAGAAATCATAGGAGTCGAGATGCTTTTCTCCCCTCAGCACTTTCTTATTAGTCAAACGTATAAAAAGCCTGGTGTTATCAAGCGTCACTGGAAGAACTCTCCCTTTTATGGCTAGAATTTGAGACGCCTCCAAAACAGCATTTTTAAAATTGCCGGTAATCTTCTCTAGAGAGGTTAAAAATAAATTTCCGAAACTATGACCCTTTAGGGAGCCTTTTCTGAATCTAAAGTTAAAAAGCCTGCGCATCGTCCTAGAAGAACGAGACAAAGCCACTAGACACTTTCTTATGTCCCCGGGAGGCAGAACCCCAAGTTCGTCCCGCAAGGCGCCGGTTGAGCCTCCATCATCAACCATAGAAACAATGGCAGTAAGGTCCAAGTTAAATCTTTTAAGAGCAGACAAAACTGTAAACGAGCCGGTACCTCCTCCTATAACGATTATTTTGGGTCGTTCTTTCATTGTGTTTTTTTGCTTATTACAGAAACTCCTAGGTTTTACCCCGTTAGAAGTCCCCTCTGAGGGCGGGGCAGTCACCTCTGGTGGTTTACTTCTAACGGGGTTTAAACCCAAAATTCTTTTTTGGTTCGGGAGCTTCTTCTATCTTTCCAAATTTATCCTCGTACTGCTTAACATTATCCTCTAAAGCCCTTACTATTCTTTTCATGTGCCCGGGACTGGTAATAATTCTCGAAGCCAAGACTCCTTGTGGTGGAAAGATATTTAAGAAATCCATTACAAACTCTTCTTTGGTATGCGCCACATACATCACGTTGGCATAAACTCCTTTTAGGTCTTTGTCAAGAGCTTTAACTTGTAATTCTTGCTGATTCATAAATACTCCTTTTCGACCCCGCACCCTATGTGGTGCGGGGGAGAACCCCACGAAGTCCCGTACGGGACGAAGTGGGGTCTCATATTAATTTATTAATTTTTTACACCCTCTATATTTTACCCCGTTAGATAGAAATAAGTATAAAGCGGGCTTACTGCTATGTAAAGACAGTCATCTAACGGGGTTTACCTTAAATCTTTGTTCTTAAAAATGAATCTTTAGGATAGTCTTTGGAGAGCTTCAGTTTTATCCTTTTTTGAGTAGGCAAAGGATTGGCTACATCTTTCTCTTCGCTATCAATTATTATTTTTTCTACCTTGTCTTGGTAAATTTTTTGAGGAGCCAAAACTTCAATTTGCATCCCTTTTTTAATCTGATTTCTGGCAAAGAGCTTTACACAGCAATTTTTAGAGTCTTCAACAATACCCAAAAATTTGTATTTCTCCTGGGGTCCGCGCTTTTTGTAAATCTCGCCTACCTTAGCTTGACCAAAAAGGAAACCGGTCGTGTATCCGCGATGAGCCACTTTTTCTGTTTCCTCTAAAAGTTCGGGAAGAACTTTCTTTGCCTCACTAGAATTTATCGCATCCAGTGCTTTCCTGTAAGCTCTGGCAATAGTTGCCAGGTAATACTCGCTTTTGTTTCTACCCTCAACCTTCAAACCTGTAACCCCAGCCTTTATTAAATCAGGAAGATACTGAATGAGTCTTAAATCCTTGGAATTTAAAATATAAGTTCCATTTTCACTTTCTTCTATCGGGAAATACTCACCAGGTCTTTTTTCTTCCTCTAGATAAAAATTGTTAACTTTTAACTTATATTGCCAACGGCAGGGCTGAGCGCAATCTCCCAGGTTTGCTTCTCTTCCAGTCATAAAGGCTGAAAGAAGACATCTGCCCGAGTAAGAAATGCACATCGCGCCATGCACAAAAACCTCCAGTTCTAAATTAGGAACTTTCTCGTGGATTTCTTTTATTTCTTTAAGCGAAAGCTCACGGGCTAAGATTATTCTTTTTACTCCTAAATCTTTCCAAAATTTAACTGACCGCCAGTTGGTTGTATTGGCTTGAGTACTTAAATGAATCGGGATTTTTGAGTTCTTTTTAACAAGACTGATGACGCCAGGGTCTGAAATTATAAATGCATCGGGTTTAAATTTTGAAATTTTTATAACGTCTTTTTGGATGCTTCCAAGATTTTTGTTATGCGGAAAAATATTAAAAGTTACATAAAACCTTCCCCCTGATCTATGGGCAATTTTTATGGCTCTACCAAGCTCTTTTTCTGTAAAATTAACTTCCGCTTTCCTTAAAGAATATTTTGATAGTCCACCATAACAAGCATCGGCTCCATATTTAAAAGCTATCTTGGTTTTCTTTAAACCGCTGGCTGGCAAAATTAATTCACTTTTTATTTTCATTAAATTTGTTTTGCTAATTTTCTAACTTTGTCTAAATTTTTCCTGTCAGCCTTTTTATCTTTAAAATGAGGGGTCTCTAAAATTGCTGGCAGATGATTTAATTTTTTGTGATTAATAAGTCTCTCAAAAGCCTTAATGCCGATTCTACCCTCTCCTATATTTTCATGAACATCATGATGGGAGCCAAAGGCAGATCTTGAATCATTAAGATGCAAAAGAATTAATCTCTCCAATCCGATTATTTTATCAAAATATAAAAGAAAGGCGTCTAATTTTTTAACAATATCGTAGCCGTATTCAAAAACATGGGCGGTGTCTAAACAAATTTTGATTCTGTTTTTCTTTAAAACTCTGTCGATAATCTTTCTTATTTGCCCTAGGTCGCCCCCAATTTCTGAACCGCCCCCAGCGCTGTTCTCTAAAATAATGGGAACTTCAGCTTTTGTTTTAAATAAAGCATAATCTAAAGCTGATGAAATTCTTGAAATTCCTTCCTTGGGACCGGCGCCTAAATGAGAACCGATGTGAGTTACAACACCCTCTGCATTTAACTTTCCAGCCAAAACAAGGGAACTAATAAGAGAATTTATAGAATTCTGATAAACGCTCTCAATGGGAGAAGCTAAATTTAAAAGATAGATAGAGTGGCAGAATAATGACTCTATCACGCTTTTTGCTCTTCTTGTGTTAAATTCTTCCAAATCTTTTTCTGGATAATTAGTGCTTTTCCACTGTCGCGGATTGGTGGTAAAAATCTGAAGAGTTTCACAATTCAACTCCACTGCCCTAGAAACAGCCTTGTAAATTTTAGAAGAAGTTGAAACATGGACTCCAAATTTCATAAATTTTATCTATTCCCCATTCTTTGAAAAACTTTTCCAGTTAACCAAGAAACTAATATTATTAAAATCCCTAAGGTTAAAAATGCAAAAATTTCCAGATTTAATACGTTGTTAATATTTCCATAAACATCTTTTATTAAAGGAATTATTAACTGGTCCTTTAAAAACGGGAAATTTGCAAAGCCTCGATTTACCAGCTCTAAAATCTTTGGCAGTCCAATTTTTAAACCCACAAAATTAATTATAAAAGTAAGAGTACTTAAAATTATTAAAAATGTCCCCAAAACTTGTGGTATCTTACCCCATTCTTTCGTGAAAAGTCTAGCCAGGAGTAAAATTGCAAAAAGTAAAAATACTGGAATACCAATATAAAGAAGTTTTGAAATGATATTAGCCTTTTGGCGAGCATTTTCTATATTTTTTAATACCTTGGCAAATTCGGGGTTTTCCTGCGCAAAAGCATATGGTTCAAAATTATCAGGAATGTTTTTAAGAAAATCAGAAGGCGTACTGGAATTTGGCTCTGTCCATAAAATATTCATTGCATCTTCAAATGTTATTCCTTTGGGGCGACAGGAAAAACCTCCTCTTTCTGCCTCGACGCGGGTTTTACAAATAGGAAGAGCTTCAAATTTGGCTTTAAATAGTCCTTGTAACTCAATTAATGCCCTGTCTTTATTTTCTTTTAAGGGCACATTTATTTCTAATTTATCCCTTTTGCCTAAAAACCACTGCCAGAAAGAGTTAATTACGTATTCAAATTTTTGTTGGAGTTCCTGCTGGAAGACAGATTTTTGAACAATGCGCGTCATTTCCTCAGCAGAAAATGGCGGTCCTTCATTCTTGTCGCTGTTCCCTACCTCTTCTTCGCCATGACTCTCAGTCATCTCGTTAATAATTTCTGGCAGGTTAGCATAGACTTTTTCATATACCTTCTGTTCGTTTAATTCTCTTTTAATAAATTCCGGATTTAAAATCGTAAATTTCAAAGAAAATCCCAAAAGAGCCAGGAAAAACAAAGCCACAGCAAGTATAAATAATGGAATAAAAATTATTTTTCTAAGCATTTATAATATTATAAATGTATACCCCGTTAGATTTTAAATAGATAAAGTATTATATATAATATGACAAAAAATAAACAAAATAACAAACAGTATAACATTTATATAAACAATCTAACGGGGTATACTTCTTAAATTAACAACTTTTCTGATTAAAAAGATGATATAATTTGTTGTATGGAAGACTCTCTAAATTACCACAAAAAATACAAAGGGAAAATTCAAACTGCACTAAAAGCTCCGCTCTCAAGGAAGACTCTGCCTTTGGCTTATACTCCTGGAGTTGCCAAAGTCGCTTTGAAGATATCCAAAGACAAAAAACTGGTAAATAATTACACCAATCGTGGCAACACCATCGCCATAGTAACTGATGGCTCGGCTGTCTTGGGATTACAAAATATCGGTCCAGAGGCGGCACTTCCGGTGATGGAGGGCAAGGCAGTTTTATTTAAAAAATTTGCCGGAATTGATGCCGTGTCCGTTGTTTTAGAAACGCAGGATAAAGAAGAAATTATTAAAACTGTCAAAAACATTGCGCCGGGATTTGCCGGCATCAATCTAGAAGATATCTCTGCTCCCCGATGTTTTGAAATTGAAGAAAGATTAGACAAAGAACTTCAAATTCCTGTTTTTCACGACGACCAGCATGGAGCAGCGGTTGTTGTTTTGGCAGCTTTGATTAACGCTTTAAAGGTGGTTTTTAAGGATAAAAAAGTAAAAATAGCCATAGCTGGAGGTGGTGCCGCCGGAACAGCAGTTACCAAGATGCTTTCATTGTATGGCTTTAAAAACATCATAACCTGTGACTCAAAAGGAATTATAGAAAGCTCTAGGCATGACCTTACTAAATCCAAAAGGGAGCTCGCCCGTCTCACATCTCCAAAAATAAAAGGCGCCTGTTCCCAAGCTTATGTTGGCGCAGATGTTTTCATAGGTCTCTCGCGAAAAGGAGTTCTTACCCAAGAAATGGTAAAAACCATGGCTTCCGGTCCTATTATTTTCGCTTTAGCCAACCCAGACCCTGAAATAGAACCAACGCTAGCTAAAAAAGCCGGGGCTAAAATTGTAGCTACTGGCCGAAGCGACTATCCTAACCAGATTAATAATATTCTAGCTTTTCCAGGGATTTTCAGGGGCGCCTTAGATGCAGGAGCAAAATCTATCACCTATAAAATGAAACTGGCTGCGGCTCTAGCTCTGGCAGATTATATAAAAAAACCGACTTCTAATAAAATTATTCCAAACATATTTGACCGTGATCTAACTAAAAAGGTCGCCAGAGCTGTCGCCCTCGCGACCAAATAAAACAAAACGTCCGGTTAGAATTATTTGCTTCCAGAAATGAGCATCTCTACACCCTCAAGCGAAAGGAAAATAGCGCCTACCCAAAAAAGTAGATTGTAGGAAACATTCGTCTCATTTAAAACCAAATCTGCGCTTGCTGAAACTCTCTCAAAAATATCCAGCGGAAGACCTTTGTAGGCATACCAGAAAACGATAACAAGAATAATTGCCGCCATAATTGCCAGAGAGAATTTTATTAGGTGGTCTTTCATAAATATCCCTCTTTAATACTTCCTTAATATTTTACCACAAATATAAATTTAGGCAATTTTTGAGATTATAAAAGCCAAGAGAAACCCAAAGACAGTCGAAAGCGCCACAAAAACCCCACCCTCCTCGTAAGCCTCGGGAATCATAGTATCAGTTATCATGGCTAATATAGAACCGGCGGCAATAGCTTGAGTAATCGCCAAAATGCCTCCCGGCGCGTTGGCAAGATATTTGTATCCCAAAAATGAAGCAATCCCGCATGCCAAAGCGATAAAGGCCCACAAGGACATAATAAAAAACTTCGGCTTCTTGGCTTTAGAAATCCCGTAAACTCCGGACATCCCTTCAGGAATATTGGATAAAAAAACGGCGGCAAACATTAAAATACCCGTGCTCCCTCCGGTTAAAAGCCCCGTTCCTATCATCACGGACTCGGGAATACCATCAAGCAATGCTCCGAAAGTAATAGCTAAACTGTTAGCTTCGCCGGAATAACTTGAGCGTTTTCCTTTAAGATGTTTTCGATAGTGACCCCCTCTTTTCCCAATAATCCAATCTGCTACAACAAATAACAAAGCGCCGAAGATAAATCCAAAAGAAATCGGCAAAATTCTGCCCACTTTATAAGCCTCTTCAATAAGATCAAAAGTTAAAGCGGAAATTAAAACACCGCTCCCGAAAGCCATTATCATGGCTGAGATTTTTTGGGCTGGCTTAAAAACCAACCCAATAATGGCTCCTAGAAGAAGCGCTAGTCCAGCAACAAGTCCAAAGATAAAAGCTATAATCATAATCTTATTTTATAAAAATATTTATAATTTATCCATTTTAT
>CAYZYZ010000021.1:0-5237 GCA_964482765.1 uncultured Candidatus Saccharibacteria bacterium
TAGCAATGGTTTTTACGGGCATTAGAGGCTTTAAGCACTAAATTTTGGACTAATTCCGTAATTAATTCTAAAATAGTCTTAGTAAGCAAATACTAAAATGATTTGGAATTTAATTAGTTCAATTATTGTGACTATTTTTATCCTTATCTTAGGAAGCTTTGTTTATTTCCGAGATCGAGAAAGTTCAACCCATAAAGCTTTTTTTGCTATGAGTATTTGTATTGTGGGCTGGATAGTATTTTTGGCCATTTCTTATTTGCCCTGGGTATGGACATCTAAAGAGCTTTATTTTATAACAATAGGACTTTGTCAAGGTTTTGGTAATTTCATTGCTCTTTTTGCTTTTCATTTTTTGTATTTTTTTCCTCAAAGAAAAGCGAAAATTCCCTGGTGGGAAATTGTTTTTGTTTTTATTCCAGCCATAGTCTTAACTTATTTTACTGTATTTACTCGCTTGGTTTTTTATGATGTGGAATTTGGTAAAGGAGTAATGGGTTTGCCCTTGGATAATGCCGGACCTCTATATCCAGTAGTTGTTATCTGGCTATCAACTACAGTAATTGCAGGCATAATTGCTTTTTATCTGAAATTTAGAAAAACTCAGGGAAAAGTTAAAATGCAGATGAGATATGTCTTTTTAGGTGCTGCTTTATTTGCCGCTTTTACCTTAACTACTAATCAATTTCTCCCTCTTATATTTGATCTAACTGGAGTTAAGCTATCAACACCAACTTCCATCCTGGGCTACTGGGGTGCTTTGATTTTTGCCTCTTTTGTTACCTATGCCATTGCCAAGCACAGATTAATGGATATTCGGTTAGTTATTGTTAAAAGTATAGCTTATTCTTTTCTCATTTTAGCCATTTCAAGCCTCTATCTTTTTGTTATCCTTTACCTCAAAGATCCTTTAGCTTCTCGCTTTCAAATTAGTCCAAATGTTACCTTCATTCTTACAGGTCTTCTTTTGGTTTTAGGCTTTTCTCCTATCAAAAGATTGATAGAAAAACTCACTGATAGATGGCTTTACAAAGGAAGATATAATCCCTCGAAGCTTCTAGATAAGATAGGAGACATCACCAACTCCATCCTTCTTTTAGAACCTCTCTTAAACTCTTTACTCCAAACTCTAACTTCCCAGATGAAAATCTCCAAGATGGCAATTCTTTTAGACAATCAAAGCCAAACCTTGGGATACAAAGTAAGTTCAAGGTTTTCTTTTAACAATTTTCTAAAACTTTTAGGCAAAGAAAATATCTCAGTGACTGATGAACTAGAAGAAGAGTCTCCAGTCAAAGAAAACCTAAGGAAACTCAATATCTCCCTTCTTACTCCTCTTTTAATGGAACAAAAACCAATCGGCCTTTTAGTCTTAGGAGACAAAAAGTCCGGCGATGCCTACACCAACGAAGACATCAACTTTTTAATTCTTCTGTCTCATCAGATTGCTGTTGCCATAAACAACGCCCTCTCTTTCCAAGAAGTGATTGAAGACAAAGAGGAAATTAATAAATTACTTCAAGAGAAAAAGAAATGGTTGAAAAGAAAACAAGAACTCATCGCTATTGCTGTCCATGAGATGAATACTCCAGTAGCAGCCGTAGAAGGCTTTCTTTCTATTCTTATCCATGAAAAACTTGGAAACCTTCCTCCTCAAATGAAAGATTATCTTAAAAAAGCCTACCTCAGTTCAAGAGAGTCAGCTTCCCTGATTAAGCAAGTAATGGAAGCAGCTGAATTTAAAGAAAGCTCAGCTTCCCAGAGGAAAATAGGATGAATGTCAATCAAATATATTTAATAAATGTATATTTTTTATTTATCGCTTTTGTGGTTAATTTTATTTTGGGTTTTATCGTCTATTTAAGAAATAAAAGAAGTATTACAAACATAACTTTTGCTCTTGTAGCTTTTGATTTAGGACTCTGGGCTCTTAGTACCTTTTTAATTTATACTTTTCCTTATCTTTTTTGGATGAATTACGTTATTGTTTTTTTTGGTTTTTCCATATTAACTACCTTTCTTTTATTCGCTAAGAATTTTCCTACTCCTCCTAAATTTTTCCCTGCCTTATCTTACTTTTTTCTTATTATCTGGCAGATATTTATAACAATTGGTTGTTTCATTCCTAATTGGTTTTTTAGCAAAATCTGGATTGAAAATGGGATGCCGCGCGTTGAATTTGGGTTAGGCTATAATATTACATCCATTCTAATTGCTTTCCCTGTTATTTATTTCTTTTATCTTTTATATACCAAATATAAAAAGGCAACAGGCATTGGGAAAATGCAAATGAAATATTTATTTTCCGGTCTAATCACCTTTGGTTTGATGGCTATATTTTTAAGCCTTGTTTTAGTTGGTCTTAATATTATATACATGGCTGATTTTTCTCCCTCTTTTTCTCTGGTGATGGTAGGTTTTATTGCTTATGCTATCATCAAGCACCGACTCATGGATATCCGCCTAATCATTGTTAAGTCTTTATTGTATTCCTTTTTAATCGCAGCTATTGCTAGCCTTTATCTTTTAGTTATCTTCTTCCTCAAAGATCCTTTAGCTTCTAAGTTTCAAATTAGTCCCAATGTTACCTTCATTCTTACAGGTCTCCTTTTAGTTTTGGGTTTTTCTCCTATTAAAAAATTGGTAGAAAAGGCAACTGATAGATGGCTCTACAAAGGAAGATACAATCCTTCTTTAGTTTTAGACAAGATAGGAGAGATCACTAATTCTATACTTTTTTTAGAACCTCTCTTAAAATCTTTACTCCAAACTTTAACTTTCCAGATGAAAGTCTCCAAGATGGCGATTCTTTTAGACAACCAAAGCCAAACCTTGAGTTATAAAGTAAGTTCAAAGTTTTCTTTTAGGAGTCTTCTAAAGCTTTTAGGCAAAAACAATATCCTAGTAACTGACGAACTAGAAGAAGAGTCTCCGGTCAAAAAAACTTTAAGGAAGCTCAATATCTCCCTTCTTGTTCCTCTTTTAATGGAACAAAAACCAATCGGCCTTTTAGTCTTAGGAGACAAAAAGTCCGGCGATGCTTACACCAATGAGGATATCAACTTTTTAGCTATCCTAGCTCACGCCATCAGTATTGCAGTTAAGAACGCCCAGCTTTATTCTAAAATCGTTTCTGACAAGGAAAGAATCAAGAAGCTTCTTACTGCCAAAGAAGGGTTGGAAAAAACTGAAGAAAAACTAATCTCAGAAGCTTCATCTAAAATTGAAATTCCCTTAACAAGGACCGCAGAGTATATATCCAAAGCAGCTGAAGAAAAAGAAAAACTCACTCCCAAGGCAAGGTATTTTCTGGAGAGAACTCGTCAGGTTTCTTCCAGGTCTATTGTTTTAATCTCCAAAATGATTGAAGCAAGTGAGCTGGAAAACAAAGAAATTACACTTCATCCAGAACCGATGGATCTCCAAGAACTTATTACCAAGGTGATTAGCCAATTTTCATTTCAGGCAAAGCAAAAAAATCTTGATTTGGTATACATTAAAGAAAAGAAATTACCTTATGTTCTAGCTGATCCCAAATATCTAGAAAAGGTTTTAATTTATCTTTTAGAAAACTCTCTTAAATTTATCAAGAAAGGGAAAATCACCATAACGGGAGAAGCAAAGGGAGATAAAGTAATTGTTTCTATTAAAGATACAGGAATAGGCATTCCTAAAAAACACCAGCCTTTAATCTTTGAAAAGTTTTATCAAGTTGATACTTCTTATACCCGAGAATACCAAGGTACTGGTTTAGGTCTTTATATTGTTAAGCTTCTTTTGGCTCTCCATAAAGAGAAGATATCCGTCTATTCAATGCCGGGAAAGGGCAGTGAGTTCATCTTCAGCCTGCCGTTGGCAAAATAAATAGTTGACAGGGCTTTTTTTATACTCTAAAATTGATATTAGCACTCTCAACCTTTGAGTGCTAATCTTTCGACGAACCAAGAATTAAATCCTCATTTAGTGTCAATTAGTGTATTATTAGCGTAATTTAGTGTTATTAAGTTACAAATATGAATGAGCGTCAAGAGCAAATTTTAGACTATATCATAAGAGAGCACGTAAAAACCTCGGAACCGGTCGGTTCAGAGGCTGTTGTTAATAATCTCGGCTTAAATTTGAGCCCGGCAACAGTCAGGCTGGAGATGGCTCGTCTGGAAAAAGAAGGCTATATATATCAGCCTCATACTTCGGCCGGCAGAATACCGAGGGATAAGGGATACCGCTGGTTTGTAAGCTCAGTAGATGATGATAAATCCAAATTAACCCAGAAAGATGAGAAGGTTTTAAAAAAGAGACTAACCAGTTTCCAAGATTCAGAAAAAATAATCAAACAGGCCGCTGATCTTCTTTCGGAATTAACCTACTGCACGGCCCTGGCAACCCTTTCTTCTTCTGATATCTATTTTCACGGCATTACCAACATAATGCGCCAGCCAGAGTTTGAAAAAAAGCCGACAATTTTGGGCTTTGCCGATCTTATTGATCACCTTAATGAGGTTTTGCGTGAGCTGCCGCCAGTAGAAAAGGAGATAGTCTACATCGGCGAAAAGAGTCCATATTTAAAAAAAGCCGGCTGTTCCATGATAATGTCTCCTTACCAATTGAAGGAGAGAGAAGGCGTTTTAGGCTTAATTGGTCCAACTAGAATGCATTATGAGAGAAATATCCCTCTTTTGGAATTTGTAACATCATATTTTGACGAATTTTAACGAGGAATTTATGAACAAAGAAAGTTATCCTAAAAAAGGGACCAAAGAAAAAACTGATAAAACCCCGCAGGATTTAGCTACATTGAAAAAAGAGCTTGAGGAAGCCAAAAAAAATTCTCAAGAGTATTTAAATGGCTGGAAGAAAACCCAGGCTGATTACATAAATTTAAAAAGAAGAATAGAGAAAGATATTACTGACTTAACATCTTTTACCAATGCAGATTTAATAACAAAAGTTATCCCTGTCTTAGAGAATTTTCGCCGAGCCTTTGCTCACATCCCCAAAGACAAAGAGAAGGACGAGTGGGTTTTGGGCATTAAGCATGTCGAGAAGCATTTGGAGGATATTTTAAAAGGAGAAGGGTTGGAAAAGATTGAAGTTTTAGGAAAGGAATTTGACCCAGCAGTTTGTGAAGCCATCTGTTTTGAGAATTCTAAAGGCCACAAAGATTGCGAAGTCATTGAAGTAATAGAGAATGGCTATAAATTAAAAGAAAAAGTTATAAAACCAGCTAAGGTGAAAGTTTG
>CAYZYZ010000021.1:5337-9297 GCA_964482765.1 uncultured Candidatus Saccharibacteria bacterium
AGAATGGCTATAAATTAAAAGAAAAAGTTATAAAACCAGCTAAGGTGAAAGTTTGTAAACGCTGAGACCGCAAAAATCAGCAAAAGACGCAAAAAGAAAGTTTGCAAACGCTGAAACCGCAAAAATCAGCAAAAGACGCAAAAAGATAGTTTGCAAACGCTGAAACCGCAAAAATCAGCAAAAGACGCAAAAAGTGCAAACGCAAAAGACGCAAAAAATGAATGATGAATAGAGAAGAATTGAATCAATTAAGTAATAAGATTATAGGTATTGCAATTGAGGTTCATAAATCGTTAGGTTCAGGATTTATTGAAAAGGTTTATGAAAGCGCATTTGAGAAAGAATTAATAAATAATAATTTAAAATACAAAAGACAATTTCCCGTCAAGGTAAATTATAAAAATGAAGACGTTGGAGAACAAAGAATAGATTTTATGATAGATGATCAAATTATAGTAGAATTGAAGACAGTATCTGAATTACTTGATATACATAAAATGCAAATGCTTTCTTATTTAAAAACATGTCAGAAGAAAATTGGATTAATATTAAATTTTGCTAAGAAAACTTTGGGGATTAAAAGAATGGTAAATAATTTTTAAATTTTGCGAACTTAGCGGAAGTTTTGTGTTTTTCGCGTTTGCAAGGAGGTAAAAATATGGGAAAAATAATAGGAATTGATTTAGGCACTACCAACTCTTGCGTGGCAGTTATGGAAGGTGGGGAGCCCAATGTTATTGCTAATGCTGAGGGACAGCGTACCACACCCTCGGTGGTTGCGATAACCAAAAAAGGCGAGAGGCTAGTTGGTCTTTTAGCCAAGAGGCAGGCTGTTACCAATCCAGATAACACTGTTTATTCTGCCAAGCGCTTAATCGGTAGAAAATATTCAGAAATAAAAAGCGAGCTTAAAACCCTTTCTTTCCATACTGAGGAGGATTCAAATGGCGGCGTGAAAATAAAGATGGGAGATAAAACCTACAGTCCGCCGGAGATTTCAGCCATGGTTTTGCAGAAGCTAAAAGCCGACGCCGAGGCTTACCTTGGTGGGCCTGTAACCGAGGCAGTAATTACCATTCCTGCTTATTTCAATGACAGTCAAAGACAGGCTACCAAAGACGCAGGGAAAATAGCCGGTTTTGAGGTTAAAAGAATTATCAATGAGCCAACCGCTGCTGCTTTTGCCTACGGCCTTGATAATGAAAAAGATGAGAAAATTGCCGTTTATGACCTTGGCGGCGGCACATTTGACATTTCAATCCTTGATATCGGCTATGATAAAGAAGAAAATCAATTTACAACAGAAGTGCTGGCGACAAACGGCGATACTCACCTTGGCGGGGATGACTTTGACCAGAGAGTTATGGAGTGGCTTGCTGAGGAGTTCAAAAAACAGGAGGGAATCGACCTAAAAGAAGATAAGCTGGCTCTGCAAAGGCTAAAAGAGGCGGCTGAAAAAGCCAAGTGCGAACTCTCAACAGTGATGGAGACCGACATCAATCTACCGTTTATTACTGCTGACTCATCTGGCGCCAAGCACTTAAATATCACTTTAACTCGAGCCAAACTGGAGCAACTTGTTGACGATCTTATAAAGCGAACCGAGGAACCTTGCAAGAAAGCCCTCAAAGATGCCGGTCTTTCCGCTAAGGACTTAAACGAAATCATCTTGGTTGGCGGAATGACTCGAATGCCAAAAGTCGTTGAAAAAGTCAAAGAGATTTTCAGCAAGGACCCGTTAAAAGGAGTCAACCCAGACGAAGTTGTGGCTCTTGGTGCTGCTATTCAGGGTGGCCAACTTTCCGGTGTTATGGGGAAGGAAATTTTGCTTTTGGAGGTCACTCCTCTTTCTTTGGGCATTGAAACTCTCGGCGGCGTTTCAACCAAGCTAATTGAAAGAAATACTACAATTCCGATTTCCAAGTCGCAAGTTTTCTCTACGGCTGCTGATAACCAGACCTCGGTAGAGATTCATGTTCTTCAGGGCGAGCGAGAAATGGCTTCTGACAACAAGTCTTTGGGCCGTTTCATCTTGGACGGCATTCCTCCGGCTCCCCGTGGCATCCCTCAAGTCGAGGTAACCTTTGACATCGATGCTAACGGAATCTTAAATGTCTCTGCCAAAGATAAAGCTACCAGCAAAGAGCAGAAGATTACCATCCAAGGGTCTTCTGGTTTATCTAAGGAAGAAGTTGAAAGATTAAGAAGAGAAGCCGAAACTCATGCCGAAGAGGACAAGAAGAAAAAAGAGACAATTGAAGTAAAAAACAACGCCGAAAATGCTGTTTATGTAGCTGAGAAGACTATCCGCGAAGCCGGCGACAAGGTAAAACCAGATGACAAAAAAGAAGCTGAAGACAAACTGGCAGAACTTAGGAAAGTTAAGGATTCGGAAGATATAGAAGCAATCAAAAAAGCCACTGATGAGTTAAATACTGCTATCCAAAAAGTCGGGGCGGATATGTATGCTTCACAAGGAGGACAGTCAGCAGAGAGCGAAAAAACCGCGTCAGACACAGATACATCCGAAGCCCAGCATGAGGAAGTAAATGAAGACGAAAAAAAAGAAGAGGGTAAGGATGAGGACAAAAAAGAAGATAGTAAATAAAAATTAAAAAAGACCGCTTTAAAAGCGGTCTTTTTGCTATAATTAAATTAATGAAAGACTATTATCAAATTTTAGGAGTTAAAAAAACTGCATCCGAGGAAGAAATAAAAAAAAGATACAGAGTATTAGCGCACAAATACCACCCCGATGTTAGTCTTATTAAAGACGCCGAAGAGATTTTTAAAGATATAAACGAAGCCTATGCGGTGCTTTCGGATTCCTTAAAGCGCGCCGACTACGACCAGGAGCTCGAACAAGGCTTTGTGAGACGAAAAGAAGCCGAAAAGGAAGCTGGTTACAAGGAGCCAGAAAAACCTACTCTAGGGATGTTTGTTGCTGCCTTTGCCCGCACTTTTTTTGTCGGTTTTGTTGGAGTTGTTGCTGGCGTCTTAATCGAATTTCTAATCTGGGTTTTGGGGAAACAGCCGGCTTTAGAGCTTCAGCAATTTTACCCTTCTATATTCTGGGCTGGTATTGCCGGTCTTCTTCTTGGTGCGGATATGAATTTTAATGTCGAAAGCTTTTTGGGTTCAGGCTATTTAGGCAGAACCTACACTTTTTTGCGCACCTTTCTTTATGCCCTCTCCTTTGCCTTTTTTGGTGCCCGGATTTTTGGTGCCCTCAACCTTATTTTCAAGAGCCAAAGCTGGCTTCCTGTAGCTGGTCTGGCTTTGGGCATCGTCTTGGGCGCTACTTTCGGAAGCGATGGTGATGGTTTACGCAAACTCTACCAGAAAGAAGGCAGATTTAACTTGTTTTATACCGGAATTAGGGCAGTTGAGGTGGGCTTGATAGGCTTTTTAGTAGCCTCTGTTTTGGGCTTTACAATTCAGCTTGTAAATCCAGCCTTTGCGCCTCTTTGGCCCTCTTTTTTTGGATTATTTTTGGGTGTCATAGTTGGAGCCACCTCTCCGCCCAATTTAGCCGCTTACGCCAGCTACGCTTCAGCGGCAGTAAAAAATATAATCATTATTCTCATGGTTGGCGTTGCCGCAATAGCTGGAATTGCCTTTGGATATATTTTCCAGCCCCAAATCCAGAACCTTGTAAAAATTTTTATTAAATAGCAAAAAGAATTTTGAATTTAGTATTTAGAATTTTGAATGGGAATAAAGAATTCAGAATAAAGGAACAAAATAAAAACAGCTTTAAATTCTATATTCAAGATTCATATTCTAAATTCCAGATTCCAAATTCTATATTCTTTATTAAATG
The DNA here is from genome assembly GCA_964482765.1 of uncultured Candidatus Saccharibacteria bacterium. GTDB lineage: Bacteria > Patescibacteriota > CPR2_A > CG2-30-33-46 > CAYZYZ01 > CAYZYZ01. Next base: position 9,161 of record CAYZYZ010000021.1, read on the forward strand.
TGTTGAAAAACCAAGCTAAAAATGGTATCATTAATACTTGTTTAGAAAAAACTATACTTAGGAGACACACGTGGCAGTCAGCAAAAAAGATTATTATGAGATATTGGGAATTTCAAAAGGCGCTTCCGACACTGAGA
>CAYZYZ010000021.1:9397-12100 GCA_964482765.1 uncultured Candidatus Saccharibacteria bacterium
AAAAAAGATTATTATGAGATATTGGGAATTTCAAAAGGCGCTTCCGACACTGAGATAAAAAGAGCCTATCGCAAACTCGCACATAAATATCATCCCGACAAAGACGGAGGCGACGAGGCTAAGTTTAAAGAGATTAATGAAGCCTATCAGGTTCTTTCTGATAAGCAAAAAAGAGCTCAATACGACCAGTTCGGTCATGCCGGAGTAGGAGCTGGTGCCTCCGCTGCAGGCGGAGGCTGGGATTTTTCTGACTTCGAAGGTTTTAGGCAGGCTGGTGCAGGTGTAGAATTCGACTTCTCAGACTTATTTTCCGGCGGTTTTGGAGATATATTTGATTCATTTTTTACTGGGGAGAGGGCTGGTTCGAGGCGAGGAGGTTCAAAAAAAGGTGCTGATCTGGAAACCTCAATAGAAATCAGCCTTAAAGAAGCTGCCTCAGGCGCAGACAGGGTAATAAATCTTTATAAAAGAGAGGTTTGCGAGACTTGTAAAGGCGAAGGAGTGGCTCCAGGAAGCAAAATGGTAACTTGCGACCGCTGTGGAGGCGAAGGACAGGTTCAAGAGACCAGAAGGACCATCTTTGGTCAATTTAGCTCAGTTTCCATATGTTCAAAGTGTCAGGGCGAAGGCAAAATTCCCGAAAAACCGTGTCCAGCCTGCGACGGCGACGGCCGGACGCGAAAATCAAAGCAGATTAAGGTAAAAATTCCGGCTGGAGTAGAGACAGGTTCTCATATCAAGCTTTCAGGTGAAGGTGAAGCCGCTCCTAAAAGGGGCATTCCTGGAGATTTATATCTAAATATAATCGTCAAAGAAGACCTCAGGTTTAGGCGTGAGGGAGATGATCTTGTAAAAGAAGTCGGCATCAGCTTTGCGGATGCGGCTTTAGGCACAAACATAAGGCTGGATACGCTTGACGGCAAAATTGACCTAAAAATCCCCGCTGGAACGCAGGGAGGCAGAGTTTTTAAGATTCCCGATAAGGGCATAAAACATCTGCATCAGGCAGGCTCAGGCGACTTACTGGTAAAAGTGGATGTAATTACCCCTTCAAAGCTAACTAGAGCCCAAAAAGAGCTCTTCGAGAAGCTGAAGCAGGAAGAAGGCAAGGCAGGCTTCTGGCATTTCTAGGATTTTGAAAAAATCCTAGAAATGCCTTGATTTTTGCAAGGGACTGTCCCTTGCAGTTTTTATTATTGCGTAAACTACTATCTAATATGGTTTAGGTTCTGGAGCCTTGAGAGTTTTCTTCACCCCGTTAGATCTTACTATCTAATGGGGTTCATCTTCAAATTGTTTGGAAATTTTGGCATTCAGGGCTTCTCGCCAGCCAGCGCCGCCGCTTTTTTTATCTGTTCCCTTCTCCTTGGATTTTCCGGTGCTTTCAATATCTGTAGCTATAATTCCCTGTCGGTAGAGGTCCTGGATTAGCTCCACGCTGGTAATAATTACCGCTGGTCTACCACCTTTAGTGATTAAAAAGGAGTCTTTATCAATTGCCGCGTCTATCAATTTGGAGAATTTCTTCCGAGCCTCGGAAAGGGAGATGATGTTTTTTAGTGGGATCTGCAGCATAAAAAAATCCTTTAATTACCGCTTACTATTATACCGCATCAAATCTAAGTTGTCAATTATTTTGTACAATTTATAGTACCAAATTTTTAATGTTGAAGCTAAATCCAGCACTAACTTTGAAATATTTTAAGAAAATTTTTTAGCCCCAAAAAGTTAGTGCTGGATAAAATATGGAAAATTTTTCCAAAATTTTATTTTTTGAAAATTTTCAAAAAAGCAAAAATTTCTGCTGTTTTTTGGACAGATTTTTCGCCCAAAAATCCGGCGAAATTCAATTCTCATATTGTAATATAATTTGTACAACAAAACGTACGATATTTTTCAATTTGAAGCTAATTTTTGGAGGTGTCCGCGATTTTTTTCAAAAAATCGCGGACACCTTAATTTTGCCAAGTGTTCAACCTTGTAGATTAATCCAGCACTTTTCAGATACTAATTTTGACTAGCAACTAACTCTAATAAGGTATCTAAAGGTATCTAAAGGTGTTTTAATAAGTCTTTTGTAGCTACTTCAATATCTCTTAAAATACCTCTGAGAGTGCCTCGAGGAATGGTTTTGCCACCATGAATTGGAACGACAGTTTTTCTGCCATCGTTGTGTTTTAAAATAAGATGACTTCCTTTTTGCCTAGACTCAAAAAAGCCCATTTTTAAGAGGGCTTTTACGAGTTCTTTAGCTTTGTGAGAGAAGGTAATTTAGGCATTAGGCATTCAAATTAGCTTTTAGAGGGGATAGAGACAGTCTCAAAAGATTCAAAACTTTCTTCTTCAGGTATGGATTTTTCCTCAGCGCGAAGATCTTCAAGGTAGAGCTCAATAGCTTCCCTTATATTTTTTTTGGTTTCTTCTAAAGATTTACCCCAAGTATGACATCCAGGAAGAGAAGGTACATATCCGTGAAATGTTCCTTTTTCGTCTGGCTCAATTATTATTCTAAAAGTATAAGTTTTCATATTTATATTATAGGTTTTCTTGAGTGTTTTTGTCAATGTACAACTCCGTAAATCCGAAAACTACCTATATTAAACCTCTTATTATTCTTTTTTAAAAAATTGAAGCTAAAATGTTAACACTTTTTCCACGATCGTGAATATCTGTTAACATTTTGTAGTCTTTTTAGTGGTTTTC
>CAYZYZ010000022.1:0-4635 GCA_964482765.1 uncultured Candidatus Saccharibacteria bacterium
AAAGAGGATTTAATGGAATATGCTGACAGGACACTAAAATGTGAAAAATGTGGGGAAGATTTTATTTTTCCCTGCGGTGAGCAGAAATTCTTTGAAGAAAAAGGTTTTATTGCTCCCAAAAAATGTCCCAAATGCCGAGGCAAGGAAAATGTCCAGCGACCGGGAGCCCATACTTTTGAAACTCAGTGCCCAAAGTGCAAAAAGAAATTTAACATAACTTTTGATTCGAAAGGAAAAGAAGCGTTGTGTTACAACTGTTATGGCAGAAGAGAATAAAAAACTCTTAAGCAAAGTTATAAAGCGAATTCGCCCCTTTCTTTTTCCGCACCCCGACCCGGGTCGGGGTGCGGGATTTTCTATTTCAGGCTCTTCAAGAAATTTTTTAAATCCTCCGGAAGGTCAGTTTTAAACTTCTTGTATTCTCCGTCTGGTAATTTAAAACCTAAAAACAACGCATGCAAGAATTGTCTTTCTAGCCGCTCCTTTGCTTTTTGGGGGCCATAAGTTTTATCGCCCACAACCGGATGCCCTATAGAGGAAAAATGAACTCTAAGTTGATGGGTGCGCCCAGTTAAAGGCTGCGCCTCAACAAGCGTATATTTATCTTTTCCTGGAGGAAGATATTCTAAAACTTTATACAGAGTTATTGCGGATCTCCCTTTATTTTCTGGAACCACTGCCATCTTTGATTCATCTAACGGGTTTCTCCCTATTGGCGCTTCAATTACACCTTCTTTAGGCTCTAATTTTCCATAAAGAAGCGCACGATACACTTTTTTCACCTTCCATAGCTTGAATTCTTTTTTTAAGTACTCAAGCATTTTTGGGGTTTTGGCAATTATCAAGAGACCTGAGGTGTCTTTGTCTAAACGATGCACAATGCCTGGTCGCCTGCCACCTGTTTTTTTAAGGTGAGGAAACTCTTTAATAAGAATATCTACAAGCGTAACTTCTTCTCGGGGCTTCAACGTCTCACCCGGATGTACTTTTATCCCCGCAGGTTTCGAGATAACTAAAAGATCACTATTTTGAAAGACTATATCCAGTTTCTGGCTCGTTTCCAGGAAGTCTTCTTTTTTATAGTCTTCCCACTCAATGAGATCACCTTCCTTGACTCTAAAAGAAGGTTTTTGAGCTTGGTTTTCTACCGTAGCTTTTTTGTTTTTTATTAAAAATTGAAAGTAAGAACGCGAGATTTGCGGAAAATATGAAGTTATTACTCTGTCTAAACGCTCGCCCTTTTCTTCTTTGCCTACAATTTTTTTATGCTTCATATCTTATCTTAATCTTAAAGAAAAGAAGCCTAAAAAGCTTCTTATCTTCGACTACACTTGATACAGGTTGTGGCTGCCGGATAGGCTTCTAGCCGAGCAGAATCAATCTCCTCGCTACAATTCTCGCAGTGACCATACCTTCCTTCTTCAATTCTCTTTAGAGCTTCGTTAGTTTCTTTAAGCATTCTTTCGAGCTTTTTTTCGGCATCCACGTCTTCATCATACATCTCTACTTCGAGCTCGTTTTCTTCTGGCTTGTCTCCGAAACTGGGAAATTTAGCCTTATAACTATCATCCTGCTTTGTCGCCAGCATAGAAAGCTCATCTTCTAAAATTTTTTTCTGTTTTAGTAAGTCTTTTTTTCTCTCTTCGATAAACTTTTTATCTTGCATCTTACCTCCTGAAGCTTCGGAATATTTATTCCTTTCCGAAGCGGAAGCCCTGCCGTAACTTTAGTGAAGGCGGGCCGAACCCTATCATCTAAAAACCGATGACAGGGCAGAAACTCACTATCTTTATAAACATATTATAACTAAATTCTAAAAAACTTCCAGAGAAATTACCCGCCAATAATATCTAGGTGAATTGTTCTCTCTCTTTTTCTAATATCAAAGTCTATCAAAACGATTTGCTGCCAAGTCCCCAGTGAGAGTCTTTTTGATTCGAATGGAATAACCAACGACGGACCAAGAACGGAAGCTCTAATATGAGAAAATCCATTACCTCTGGGAAAAGAGTAATCATGAAAGTATTTTTTCGTATGCGGTACAATCTCTTCAAAAAAAATTTTGAGATCTTTTATGAGACCGTCTTCATATTCCATTGTTGTAAGACCTGCCGTTGAACCTGACACAAAAATGGAAACTACTCCGTCAGTAATTTTGGAATTATTCAAAAATTTTTCGACATCACCCGTGATGTCTATGATGTCATTTTCTCCTTCGGTCAAAATTTGCAATTTCTTTTTTTCTATCATCACTACTCGTCCCGATTTTATCGGGACTGCGCCCCATGGGGCTTAAAGCCCTCTGGCGTCCCGACAGGTCGGGACTGTCACTCCAGACGGGGAAAATTCTTTTCCCCAGCCTGTCCCGATTTTTCATCGGGAACCCCCTTTTAGTTCGAGCCTTTAAGAATGTTACAAAATTTTTTCTTGTTATGTTTACTTCTAGCTGTTAATTTTTGTTGGTGGGTCGTCTGGGGCTCTCACTTAAAATTATATAGGAATTTGAAAATATTTATATAGAAAATTCTATTAAACTTACTTTGAACAATTAAATTGTTCTTTTTTTAGACAAAAGAAAAAAGGCACTTTGCAAATTCGCCCCTTTCTTTGTAATTTGTGGCGTTTGCAGTGCCTTTTTGTACTCTTTTTGGTACCCTAAACCATTTTCGGATAACTCCTCAAACAGTACTAGATAAACCGTAAAGAGTGTGGCACACAAACCCATTCTTTGCGTCCTCCTCTACATTTTGGTAGCGGTTAGCACTCTAGCAGTTAATTCCTTAGCTTCTAGGGTGCCAACCACTACATTTTGTTTTGTTTTTGTTTTTAAAGTATTTTGGTGGAATGGGCACCGCAAAATGGTAGAGGAATCCAACCACAAACAGGGGGAAGTTTGTGATTGGAATGCCTATACCATTTCTCCTCAAAAAAATATGTTAAATTTCAAATTCTTGAGCCGCTACATTATATCACACAAGTATTAGCTTGTCAAGACCTAGGCTGTGGAAAAGTTTTTCCTGTTCTAAATGCAAGAAAAACAATATCTAGATCTAGACAAAGTTTGCAAATCTTAATGCAACCTTTCGAACTTATTAAACTCGGGGGTTGATTGTTATTCTCTAAATACTCTCAAAGTTCAAATCTAATGCCTGAATATTGACAAACCAAAAATAAGCTCCATAATTTTATGAACAAATTTTTTGTTCGAACAATTAAACTGGCTTATTTTCTTTTATAATTTACTAAACCCCGTTAGATATATTAAGTAAACCCCGTTAGAAGCCGCCCCGCTGAAAGCGCGGCTACGGCCGCCTTGGGGCGACCTGCTTCTAACGGGGTAAATAATTTGTTATTCACTATGGGATCTAACGGGGTAAAAGGGTTTTTAGTTTTTTAGCTAACTCTTCTTGAGCTATATTTTTTAGAAGCTTTCCTTCATAAGCTAAAGAAATTTGTCCGTTTTTCCCCGAAACAACAATGCACAAAGCATCAGTCTCTTCGGTTAACCCGACAGCGGCTTTGTGTCTTGTTCCTAATGGGGCGGCTGACTCATCACCCGACAATGGAAAAAGACACGAGGCTCCAAGTATCCTGTCGCCGGCTATTACAAGAGCACCATCGTGAAGAGGGCTTCCTTCCAGAAAACAGGCTAAAATTAGATTCTTTGATATCTTAGAGTCTAGTTCAACTCCGCTTTTCAAATAATCGCCTAACCCGGTTTTCCTCTGAATAGCAATGAGCCCTCCTATTTTGTCTGAGGACATAACTTCGAGAGCCTCTAGTATTGACTGTGGAAATTTCACATTTCGAGATTTTATAATACTTGCGTTGAGTCTTGTTCTTCCAATTTTTTCTAAAGCATTCCTAAACTCTGGTTGAAAAACCACGGGTATCGCAACCAAAATTACAGTCAAGAATAACCCCAAAACCCAACTAAGAAGCGTAAGATGCAAGAAAAAGCTAAGATACATCATTCCAGCCAAAATCAGAACCCCATAAAGAATCCTAACAGCCCTGGTGTTCTTTAAGAGTTTGTAAATCCAGTAGAAAATGAGCAAAACTATAAAAATATCAACCAAAAATAGCGGATTTTTAAGTACATCAGCAAACGTGACGTCTAATCTCGGAAAATTTATTAGTTTTTGAATCCCTTCCATTTTTTATCTCTTTCTAAATTGAGGAGCTTTTCGGGCTCGTTTTAAACCGTATTTTTTTCTCTCTCTCATTCGAGGATCCCTGGTTAGAAAGCCGGCTTTCTTTAAAGTAGTTTTCAGTTTTGGGTCTTTAGAAACGATTGCTCTAGCAACACCTAATCTTACAGCTTCAACTTGAGCCACCTTTCCTCCGCCCTTTACCTTAACTGAGATATCAAATTTTTTATCAAGAGCAACAAGGATTAAGGGTTCTTTTATTATAGATTTTGGATTATAGATATCACTAAAATACTCCTCGGCATTCTTGTCGTTTACAATAACATTTCCACTGCCATCTATTAATCTGACTCTGGCAACAGCAGTTTTCCTCCTGCCGGTTGTTTGAATAAACCCCGCACTTTGCTCCAAAGAGCCAGATTTTAAGGATTTCTTATTCTCTGTTTGGGATTTAGCATCTCCCGCAAGGTGCGGGGTAAATTTA
>CAYZYZ010000022.1:4735-9501 GCA_964482765.1 uncultured Candidatus Saccharibacteria bacterium
TTATAATTTTAACTCTTTCATTTCCTTTTTTATATTATGACTTTCGCCGGCAAATACCCTCAATCTTTTGAAGGCTTCCCGAGCGATTTTATTCTTGGGCAACATACCCTTAACTGCTTTTTTTACTGCTTCTTCCGGCTTGGTTCGTAAAATCTCTTTGAGCGTCTTTTTTCTGATTCCTCCCGGGTACCCGGTGTGTCTCCAATAGATCTTGTTCTCCATTTTTCTGCCTGTGACTTTAACATCTTTAGCATTTATCAAAACCACGTAGTCACCCATATCTATATTGGGCATAAAGTTTTTCTTTCCCTTCCCATAGAGGGTTGAAGCAACTTTTGTTGCCAATCTGCCAAGAATCTGTCCTTTGGCATCTACTATATACCACTCTCTTTTTATATCTTTTTTCGTTTTAACCATTTTTATTTTATCCCTTATTACCTTATCCCTTATTACCTTAATCATTCATGAAACCAGACTAATCTCTGCTATGTTTGCTGCGTCACCCTTCCTTTGACCTAATTTTGTTATCCTTGTATAACCACCTGAGCGGTCTTTATATCTTTTTGCCAGCTCTTCTACAACTTTTTTAGCTGCTTCTTTTTGGGGCAGATAAGCAAAAATAAATCTTCTATTTGCTAATGTATCTTGTTTGGATTTAGTGATTAATCTTTCAACAGTGGGTCTTACTGACTTAGCCCTTTTTTCCGTTGTTTTAACTTTTTCATACAAAATCAAAGAAGATGCTAAGTTTCTCAATGTGTGTTTTTTTACTTCAATTTTTTTTCGCGTTTTTCTAGTCATTATTCCTTACTTGTCTCCCGTATAGGGCGAGTCGAAGGATTACCTAATCACCTTATTACCTAGTTACCTTATCACCTACTATTTTAACTTCAATCCTAATTCCTTAATTTTCGCGTCCAACTCTTCAACTGCTTTCTTGCCTAATCCTTTCATCTTAGAAAGATTAGCCGAACCTGATGCCAGGGCATCGCCGACTGTTTTTATATTGTTAGCTAACAAAGCATTCATCGTTCTGGCTGAAAGGTCTAAGCCATCTATTTCTATCTCTTCGCCCTCTCCTCTCCCTTCTGCTTTTTCTTCTAAGCCTTCTTTTTTAAGGGCAACAACTTTTTTACCAGCCAAGAGATTAAAGTGGTCAATCAAAATTAGACTTGCTTTTTTCATTGCCTCTTCGGGAGTGACAGTTCCATCAGTCTCGATATCCATAGTGAGTTTATCTAAATCAATCATTTTACCTAATCGTGTTGCTTCTACGTCGTACCTTACTTTCTTTACTGGACTGTAAATAGAATCCAAAGCAATGACTCCAATTTTGGACTTTACTACCTCTCTCTTCTCTATTGGCTCATAGCCTCTTCCTTTGTCAACCTCAATCTCCATCGAAAGCTCTGCCTTGTTATCGTCTAAAAAGGCAATGTGCAAGTCGGGATTGACGATCTCTACCTCCGATGGTGTCTTTAGGTGGGAGGCTTTAACCTCTTTTTCGCCCTTAACATCTAACGTTATGGTTTTGGGTTTGTCGTCGTGCAATTTTAGCCGCAGCTGTTTTATATTAAGAATAATCTCAACCACATCCTCTTTTACGCCTGAGATAGTAGAGAATTCATGAGATACACCCTTAATCTTAACCGAGACTGCTGCTGCACCCTCTAAAGACGAGAGTAGCACCCTTCTTAAAGAATTCCCTACAGTCATTCCGTAGCCAGGATGAAGGGGTTCGATGACGAATGTTGCTTTGTTGTCTTTTTTTTCTTGAACCTTTATTTCTGGCAGATGAATTTCTTGAAGCATTTTTTCCTCCCGAGGCTTCAGAATAAATATTCCTCTCCGAAGCCGAAGCCCTGCCGAAACTGTTAAGTGAAGGCGGGCCTAGCCCTAACATCGCAAGTGGATGTCGGGACAGTAATTAAATACTTAATTTATTAATACTTTTATATTAATTAATTTATCTTGAATAATACTCAACTATCAAATTTTCCTTTATGTTGGCGTCAATATCATCTCGTTGAGGCTCCCTCAAAACTGTTCCTTCTAAAGTTTTGGTATCCAACCCGAGCCAAGACAGGGGCTTCTCAGAACCTAGTTTTTCTTGCAGCTGTTTATAAATCTCATGCTTCTTGAATTTTGGAGAAAAGGAAATTTTATCTTTGACTTTTATCTGATATGAAGGAATATTAGTTTTTTTATTATTCACTCTGATATGACCGTGGGATACTAGTTGTCGAGCATTGCTTCTTGAAGCTGCAAAACCGAGCCTGAAAACCACATTATCCAGCCTTTGCTCCAGAAATCTCAAGAGTGTTTCGCCTGTTACTCCTTTTGACTTGGCTGCTTTTCTAAAGTAATTCCTGAACTGACGCTCTAGAACCCCATACATCTTTTTGACTTGCTGTTTTGCTTTTAATTGCTCTCCGTATTCAGAAAGTCTAGCTCTTCTTCTGCCTCTGCCTCTACCTCTACCGGCAGTTTTCCCTGGACTATAAGATTTCAAAACAACTGGACAACGAGCAGAATAACACCTCTCTCCTTTTATAAAGAGCTTCTCGCCTTCTACTCTACACCTTTTGCACAAAGCTTCTCCCATTTAATTCTCCTTCAAAATTTTTATTTAAACCTTATCGCTTTCACGCTTTTTACACCCTTCTGGGCTTCTTTGGTCTAGGACCGTTATGGGGTATAGGTGTAACATCTTTTAAGGAAGCAATTTCCAGGCCCGAAGCATTCAAAGCCCTCACAGCCGATTCTCTGCCTGAACCGACCCCTTTTATAATTATATCTATTTTGCTTGTTCCAAATGACTTGGCATCCAGAGCTACTTTTTTGGCTGCTAAACCTGCAGCATATGGTGTACTCTTTCTGGTTCCCTTATAACCTGAGGTGCCGCCGGTTGCCCATGACAAAACACCGCCCTTTTCATCAGTTAAGGTCACAACAGTATTATTAAAAGTTGATTGAATGTAGACCCTTCCCCGAGGAACGGTTTTTTTAACTTTCTTTTTCCTTTTTACTGTTTTTGTAATTTTCTTTTCTTCGGCCATATCGCTAATCCTTTCTAAAATCGCTAATTATTTCGCGAATGCTAGTCGCTAATTACCTTAAAATATTCTAATGTTTAAATTTTTAATCGTCATTTGTTTTTGTTCGTGATTAGGTTTTTTGCGCTGACGGTTTTCTACCGCTACTTACAGTCATTCTCCTCCCCCTCTTAGTTCTAGCATTGGTTTTGGTTCTCTGACCTCTTACCGGCAATCCTTTCTTATGCCTCTCTCCTCTATAACTGCCAATCTCTTTGAGTCTTTTAATATTTAGGGTTAAGGTTCTTCTTAAATCACCTTCTGTTTGAAATTTCTTCTCAATTATGTCTCTTAAAGTTGCTACTTCACCATCTTCCAGCTGTTTTACTTTTTTGTTTTTATCAATATTAGTTTCTTTTAAAATTTTGTTACTCAAAGATCTCCCTATCCCAAAGATATAAGTTAAACCGACTTCTATTATTTTTTCATCGGGTAAATTTACCCCTGCAATTCTTATCATTTTAATCTCCTAATTCTAATAGATTTGAACTTTTTCAAACAATTCTAACCAAGTTTTCTCTCTAATCTCCATAATTTTTAACTTTGCATTTTTAATTTTTAATTTAGCGAAGCGCTTATCCTTGTCTCTGTTTGTGCTTAGGATTTTCACAAATAACCCTTACCACGCCTTTCCGGCGTACTATTTTACACTTGGCACAAATTTTCTTCACTGATGCTCTAACTTTCATTAAAATTCCCTTCAGGAATTAGCGATTATCGTCATTTATGACGATATGTAATTCTTCCTTTAGTCAAATCATAAGGAGTCATCTCGACCGTTACCTTGTCTCCGGGCAGTATCTTTATATAGTGCATTCTCATCCTGCCTGATATGTGAGCCAAAATCTCGTGACCGTTTTCGAGCTCAACTCTAAACATAGCATTAGGCAGAGTTTCGGTTACAGTACCCTCTAGTTCTATAACTTCTTTTTTGTTTTTTTTGTTTTCTTCTTTTTCCATAATAATTTACTATTATACAAATTTATCTAAAGTTTAACAAGACTTTAAATCTCTACAGGGGTTAGATTTTCATAATCGTTATTTCTGACTAAGATGGTGAATTCAAAGTGAGCAGATTTTTTGCCGTCCGAAGTTACAATCGTCCAACCGTCTTCTTGAGTTTTGACGGGAAAGTTACCGAAGCATGCCATGGGTTCAATCGCGATGGTATTCCCTTCTTTTAGAATTTCTCCGGTTCCCGGCTCACCATAATTGGGTACTGATGGCTCTTCATGAAGCTCTTTTCCTATCCCATGACCAGTACAATCTCTTATGACTGAAAATCCGTCATTTTCAATAGATTTCTGAATCGCCGAAGATATATCGCCTATTCTTATACCTTCTTTAACCTTCTTAAGTCCGGCAAAAAGACCTTTTTTGGCTGAATCAACTAGTTTCTTATCCTCTGGTGAAATTTCTCCAACTGGTAGAGTCAAAGCAACATCGGTATGAAAACCTTTATAGAAAATTCCTGCATCTAAACTTAAAATGTCTCCCTCCTTTAACTTCCTTGAGCTTGGTATGCCATGAACTACTTCTTCATTTATTGAAGTGCAAATTGATTTTGGATATCCGTTGTATCCTAAGAAGGAGGATTGGGCATTGTTTTTTAAAATCAGATTTTTTGCGAGATTATCCAACTCCCCTGTCGAAACTCCTGGCTTAACTTCT
>CAYZYZ010000022.1:9601-11526 GCA_964482765.1 uncultured Candidatus Saccharibacteria bacterium
CCCTAAATTTTCATCACTCCTTTTTTCTAATCTTCCGCCGCATTTGCACTTTGCTTTATAGGAATTGAAAATCATGCCACACTTTGAACATAACCAGCGATTAAGAAGTCTTTTTAAGGCTTCCTTTTTGCTTATCCTGAAAAAGACCACTTCATAATTTTTGTCTCTGCCGGTTTCTCCCAAAGCCTTATTTAGCCCGTAAACCTGACCCAAGGTTCGAGGATAACCATCTATAATTAAGGAACGATTTCTGGGCACTTTTTTAATCTCACGCCTCATAACCAAATTGGTAACTTTTATGGGAACGAGCTTGCCTTTCTCCATAAATTTCAGAGCCTCCAAAGGTCCCTTTCTAGTCTTTTCCATTTTTCTGAATATGCCGCCAGTCTCGATATAACTTGCAGGATATTTTTTCATCAACTGGAAAGCCTGGGTTCCTTTACCGGATCCCTGAAGGCCTAGAAATATTAAAGTTAGCGGGGGATTAATATTTCTCATAACTCTTCATAATTAACTGGGCTTCAATCTGCTTCATAAATTCTATTGCCACCGAAACAACAATCAAAAGTCCGGTGCCGCCGATAACGAGACTCTTGTTGCCGGTTACCTCCTGCATTATGAAGGGCAGGACAGCCACCACTCCCAAGAATATCGCGCCAGCTAGGGTAATCCTGGTTACTATTTTTTGAAGATACTCGGCTGTCTGCCTGCCGGGTCTCAAACCAGGTATGAAGCCTCCTTGTTTTTGAATATTCTCGGCGACCTGGTCAGGTTTGAATATTATGGAGGTATAAAAATAGGTGAACGCAAGCACCAAAAAAAAGTAAAAAGTGGAAAAGAAGACTTGATTTTTAAATAAAGCTTCAATTGCTTTGGCTGAACTGGCAATTAAAGGCGTTTTGGCGCCGGCAAAAAACTGGGCAATAACTCCCGGAAAGAGCATAAGCGACATAGCAAAGATTATCGGAATAACCCCGGCTTGGGTGACTCTTAAAGGAAGATGAGTTGATACGCCGCCATACATCCTCATCCCCCTTACTCTTTTGGCGTAAGTTACCGGGATGTTTCGCTGACCCTCGGTGATTATCACTATCCCGAAAATTATAGCCAAGGCGGCGGCGGCGAATCCGATTAAAAGCGGAATTTTTGAAGGTTCAAAAAGAACAAAAACCTCTTGAACTGCTTGCGGAGCCCGAGCGATTATACCGGCGAATATGATAAGCGATATACCGTTTCCTATGCCTTTTTCAGAGATGAGCTCTCCCAACCACACCAAAAGCACTGTTCCGGCGGTCATTGTGATACAAGCAGAAAGGATAAAGAAAGGACTTAGATTGGTAATGATAGGAGTTCCGGCAGACGACTTACTCAAAAGGATTATAAATCCATACGACTCGACAAAAGCCAAAGGAACCGTTAGATATCTTGTGTACTGATTTATCTTGTACTGACCCCTTTCACCTTCCTTCTGCAGAGCCTCAAGACGAGGAACGATAACCGTCAAAAGCTGCATAATAATAGAAGCGTTAATGTAAGAAGCGACTCCCAAAGTTATGATAGAAAACTGGCTCATAGCTCCACCGGAAAATACGTTAAGCAAACCAAAAATCTGGTTACGGTTAAAAAAGTTCCTCAAGGCTTCTAAGTCGGCGCCCGGGATAGGAATATGAGCCAATATTCTAAAAATCACCAGAATCCCGAAAACGATAAAAAGATTTCTCCTTAGTTCTTTGTTTAGCCAAATTTTTTTAAGAAAATCTATCATTTTTTAATTTTTATTACCTCTCCACCAGCTTTTTTTATAACTTCTTCAGCTTTTTTGGAAAAGGAATGAGCCTCTACTTTTAATTTTTTAGTAAGTTCTCCTTTTGCCAAAACCTTTAGAGGTCCTGTACCGGAAATTAATCCCTTTGCTTTTAGCTTCT
>CAYZYZ010000023.1:0-6107 GCA_964482765.1 uncultured Candidatus Saccharibacteria bacterium
AGAATTTGAGAATAGTTCTTAGCTAAAACCTATAAACTTATTCTCTTATTCTCGAGAATAAGAGAATATACATTTACACACAGAGAAGGAACATCATTTTTTTGCACATATTTAGAAAATACGTATCCAGTTTCCCACGCATTGCAGAAAAAGCGTTAAGAAAATTGGCTTTATTTATATTACCGCCTCTTGAAAAACCGCCCGAAAAATTGGTGAAAAGATAAGCGTCCCGACCGTAGCGTCGGGGAAGAATTCTCAGTGCCGAGCCAAACCAAGCGACAGTATGCTTTGGCGAGGATGCCTTCAGGGCGTAGCCTACAGGCAGAGCCCTAAGGCATTTGAATTCGGGAAGCTTAGATTAAGCCAATTTTTAGGTTTTTCAAGTCAGCGGTTGATTTTTGGTACTTTTGATCACTCAAAAGTACAGAAAAAAACTACTACTTTTTCTTTCTGGGTAAATATTTTTTTATAAGAAGTTGTTTTTGGTAATTTTTGAGTTCTTGTGGAAGCTTTAAATAAACCACAATTGCCAAAACTGCAGCCCAAACAAGGAAAGTTAAAAGGATTGTAACTAAAATAAACCTGGAGGAGAATAAAAAGATATTCTCTGACCTAAAAAATAGGTACAGGAATCCTAGAATAGAAACAGTAAAAACTAAGGTTTTTATCCTGTTTAACAATTTTTTCCAAACCTTATTCTTCTCAAATATCAAATAAACCCTTATCGAAAAACCCAAAACAAAAAGGAGTCCAAAAAAAATAGCAAATTCCTTATAAAATTTAAAAAACGTGCCGGGCGTTGTTTCAAAAATTCTTTTTAAATCTAAAAGCTTGGCAAAATTAAAGTTTTCAAACATAAAAGAGGTCCCAGAGAAGTAAAGCAATTGCTATTCCTAGTAAAGAACCGACGGCAACTTCAAATGGCGTATGGCCGAGCTTCACTTTCAGATGGTGTTCTTTTATCTCTTTTTGGTATTTATCAATAAGCCGATTCAAAATACGGGCTTGTCTGCCTGCCGCCCCTCTTATAACTACCGCGTCATGCATAATTATTATTGCAATAGCAACTGTTACCGCAAAAAGTGGGGAGGTAAAACCAGAAGAGAGACCAATAGCAGTAGCCAAGGCACAGATAACTGTGGAGTGACCGCTCGGCATCCCGCCGGTGGTTATAAAATTATAAAAATTAACATCACCCTGAAAGGCTTTTATTAAAAACTTTAGTGTTTGAGCTGCGCCCCAGGAAATAAAAACAACAACTAAAACGGGATTAAAAAACAAAAGGTTCCACATTTTTTGTTACTCCTTGTTATCATCGTCGCCAAAAAAATCTATCTCCTTGTCACAATTTGGACAAATGAGCTCCCCATCTTCCTCTACCATCTGCGAGCCGCACTCCGGGCATAAGGGAGTACCTTCTTCTAATTTTTCCTCTTCTCCGCCAGAGGCGGATCTAGATTTTTCTTTTGCCATCTTCACCTATCTCATTTTAGATAAATTTTAACGACTCTAGAATATTCGAAAACTCACTATCATCACCATAATTTATTATCTCCAGCATCTTCGTTGAGGTTTTTGCAACAAATACTGACGTTGTAACACCCAATCCCTCAGTCTTTACCTTATAGGCATCTTTTGAAGCTATCTTTAACTCTTCTTTTTTCAAAACAGTCGTCTCCTCGCCTATTGTGTTTAAAGCCCATGTCTTAGGAGTCATTTTTTGGGGGTTATTTTTCAAATTTATAACTATTTTGGTCTGATTCCCGTTTAACTCAGTTCCGCCTTCTTGGGGATATTTAAAGTTAGTCAAAATCACGCCCTCAGAATCTTTGGTTACAAACCAACCAGCAGGGTAATTTATAGAGTAGCCGTCTTTTTCATTGGTGTAAGTATTACTCTTTTCAGCTTGAGACGAAGAATCTTTCAACTGTTCATTCTCTACTTTTAGCTTTTCGTAATCTTTTTTAAGATTCTCTAGCTCTTCAGATATCTTTTTCTTCTCCACCTCGTTCTTGCCTACTGAATAATAATAGACGGCAATACCCGAAGCGATTGCCGCTACAATACTGAAGATTAAAACTATTAAAATTGGCGAAAAACTTCTAGTCCTATACATCTTACTTTTATTTTACCTAATATGAGGCTGAAAGCAACCAGCTTGCCAGATCCAAAGCTCAAAGTTCAAATGTCAAATAATTTCTATCAATCTCTACGAATCTTAATTAGTCTCAGAAATTTATAGAAATTTACTTTGCGAAATTTATAGAAATTTATTGTTTTTTGTCATTTGGATTTTTATAATTTTAGTAATCAAAAATTCCAATGCCTAAAATATCAGACGCCTGCATTAAACCCTCGATCTGGAAATCTTTTTTCTCGCTACCTTTTGTATAAACTATATTTTTGTCTTCAAGGTATACTGACTCATCCGAAACAAAAAATAACGGAATCAAAACATTCGAAGAAGAAGCCACCGCCTCTTCGGCATTGGGAGTTTTTAGATTTATCTTTACTATCTCATTTTTGGTTACCTCTTCCTCTGGGCTGGAAACAACCGGATTTTTAACATAAGCTATCTCCTCTTCAGAGAGCCAGTAAACCTTATCAAAAGAATAATTTTTGTCTTTAATTAAAGTGGCGGTTTTTTTGGTGTTTAAATTGTAAATTTTTAAAGTGTATCCTTCTTTTAACGAGTAGTCTTTGAAAAGAAACTGCTGATGGGAAGGAGAAGGATATATATCCTCTGGGTTCAGTTCATTTTCTTTATTCTTTTTGTAGGCGAAAAGTAATTTTTTCTCTAAACTCTTGCTGTCTTCATCCACGGAAACCTCATAAAATTTTGAGTCCTGAGTTTTATACAGACTATAAATTTTACCGCCATTATATTCCAGTTCTTTTTGAAAAAAGTCTCCGACATTCTGCGCTAGAGTTTCTTCTTTTTTGGTTTTTAAGTCAAGAGACAATAGGTTAACCTTTAAAGACTCCTCGCCAGCAGACTTAGAGTTTAGATAGAATATTTTTTCATCCTTAAAAAGGAAATTTAAAAGGCTTGCGGAGTTTTTTTCCAACAGAGTTTCGCTCTCCTTTCCTAGATAATCGGTTCTGATAAACTTGAAAGAAGAGCTTTCATCATTACCCGTATCCTTTGACTCGGCAAAGATCGTGATTTTACCATCATTATCAAACTGGACCAAAGCATTCTTTTCTGACTCAGCCCATTTTCCGCCTCTTGGAAGAGACTCTGTCTTAACTTGTTTTTTTATAATGCTCTTACTCCCCAGATTTAGAAAGTTTAAAACTAAATTCTCGTTGCCAATTGTTAAAATAACGAGATTCTTACCCTCGATTTTCTGCTCCGGAGTTTTGTTTTCGGTTTTGCCAACTTCTTTTGGCTTGACAAAATTATCTCTCCAATAAAAATAGCCGGCAACCGCACTGCCTGCTACCAATATTGTTACAAGGGCAGTTAATATAACTACCCAAATTGAACGCATCCGTTTTTTTGCCATTAAAATTATTATAAAACAGATAACAGTTAACAGTAAACAGTTAACAGTAAAAATAAAAACGCTTTCCATAAAAACAGATGGTTTTTATGCCTTTTCGGTCTTTATCCTTGTTTTATTTACTATTAAGTATATTTTTGCACGCATTGAGCAAAATCGTTAAAAAAACTAAGGATTTATCATAAGGAATAAACCTCATCACAATAAAAGCTAAAATTAAAACAGGAATAGCTCCTAAAACTACTCCCAGTAAGAAAAATTCAATAACTCTACTAATACTTGTTTTTTTATAATACTCTTCTCACATAAAAACCTCCTAAAATTTTAATTAATGATGCGCCTTTACTTTGTAAATTTAAATGTTGAAAGCATTTTGTTATAAATACCTGTATAATCTGTACCTTGATCCATATAAGTTACATCCAGATAATCACCTGAAGATAATTTAATAAATGTTCTAAATACTCTTCCTCCTTCCTTCTTGCCATCTGCTCCTCGTGCTGTAGAAATATAAGTTATCTGTAAACAATCTTGTCCAGCTATTTCAACAGTCTTTTCTGAATAATCTTTATAATCATCTTTTCGTGATTTAAAAAATAATGCAACCTCCTTTTCAGAAGATTCAGCTGGTATCTTGGTTATACCTATTACGGCCTCTAACACATTGGCACGGGTTTTAATATCTGAAAAGAAAGGTGTATTATAACCAATCTTATCAGACTCAGAATCATAAAATTTCGTCTCGGCATAAAACCAATTAGATGGGTATTTAATCTGATATTTAAAATTCTCATTATAATAACTCCTCCAATTGGCGGTTTGTTCAGCTGTTTGTGAAGAAAGATTTTGATTTGTTTTAGATTTTGAAGTAGGAGAAAGGATGCCAATAATTGCTACAAGAAACCATAAAACCATCCAAGATATAAATACAATAAAAGATACCCAACACCATTTTTTAGCTTTTTTAGACGCTTCCTCGGCTCCGGCATAATCTCCGACTTGAAGTTTTGGGTTCACTTGGGCAGCATAATAGATTGCGGCTATACCAGTTGGCAAAAAACAAAATATAGTCACTAAAACTGCCCAGACAAAATAATTTGGTGTCTGTTTAACAACAGGAGCTTGCTGTAAAACTTCACCGCAATTTACACATTTTAAAGCCTGATCATCGTTTTTTGTTCCACATTTTCTACAATACATAAATACCTCCTATTTAATAACTACATTAAATAACCACATGCCAAATAATGTCAGTAAGACAATAGAACCAAGGCCACCCATTATGACCGCAAAAATAGCCCTTCCCATTCCATGTTTTTCAGAATGTCGCTTGATATCAATAATAGCCAAAATTCCTAAAACAAGGGCAAGAGGAGCTGGAATAATAAGAATAGCAAATAATCCTACATAGCCAGCAGTAATTGCAAGACCTGATCTACCAACAGGCAAAATCATTCTCATTGTTGGATCGTCTCCTATTTTTTGTGCTTTTGGAACCACAATTTGCTGTAAAACTTCACCGCAATTTACACATTTTAAAGCCTGATCATCGTTTTTTGTTCCACATTTAGGACAATACATAGTATCCTCCTTAATTTAATTATTTTATTTTTCCCTTTATAAATCTCATAGTATCATTATATCATCATGTGTAATTATGGGAGTTTAATAAGTTTTAAGTTTACTTAAAAGCATATAAAAGCAGCGTTACTCCTAAAAATATCCACATAAAACTTAATAAAATTCTTATATATCTTTTATTCAATCCTAGCTGATGCCAACCAACATAAGCACCTGCAAAAACATTTGCCCAGAAAAAACTTTTTCTAGTCCAACTCAAGAATTTATCGATAGTACTTTTCTTAGGAAATCCATACAATGCCGCGGAAAGAAATAACAATAAAGAAATTCCGATCATAATACTTTTCTCTCCTCCAAAATAATCTAATAAGAAGAAAATTCCAATAATGATTACACCAATTAATAGATATATCGACAAAGTAGCAAAAATTCTTTTTAAATATTCAAAATTCATTTGTTTAGTTGATATGATAATACCAAAAATAAACTACTTTTAAAAAGTTTAGCTACTTTTTCCTTTTTTACTTTTCGGTTAAATGGATTTAAGTTGTCCATTTTCCTCTTTTTTACTTTGTAAACTTAAATGTAGTCAACATCTTTTCAAATATGCTTTTTTCTTGATTGTTGAAGTTCTCAATATGGACATACTTGCCATTGGATTGTTTTACCTCTACGGTAATAATTTTGGAATCACCAAACATATCGTCGGCGCAGTTTCCCAATGTAGTCCATTTTACAGCCGAGGTATTCGAACCAACTTTTACAGTTTCTTTTTTTACATTAGCCGGGCATTGTGATATTTCGCTGGAAGCAATGGCTTTATCGGCAATACTGATACCTATAATGGCTGGCTGATCAGATTGTTCGGCGGGTAGATTAGATGTTTTGTCCGCAAAAGCTACCATTTTTGAACCCTGAGCTAGTTTTTCATAGTCTTTGTAAATCCAATCAGATGGATATTTAATTGAATAACCATAACTGGTACTGCTAAATGTTTTCCAATTGACCGTCTCACTGTCT
>CAYZYZ010000023.1:6207-11154 GCA_964482765.1 uncultured Candidatus Saccharibacteria bacterium
TGCGGTTATTAAAATAACCATAATAGTTGAGAAACCTCTCCCGTCTTTTGACATTCGAACCTCATATTTAATACTTATAAAATTATACCAAAAAAGCGGTTGGAAGTTAAGATTTGTTATGTTCTTTTGTATGGACAAAAGAACCAAAAACCAGCACACGGTTCGAAAAACCTAAAAATTGGCTCAATCTAAGCTTCCCGAATTCAAATGCCTTAAGGCATCCTCGCCAAAGCATGCTGCTGCTTGGTTTGGCTCGGCACTGAGAATTCTTTCACCCTATGGGTGACGCTTATCTTTTTACCAATTTTCCGGGCGGTTTTTCTCAATGTGTGCGGATAAAAAAGGGAAATTTAGAAAGCTATAAAGTTACGGAAGCTTGTATTGGGATTCGACGGGAGGATTAGAAAAATATACTCTAACATTAAAAGCCGGGTCAATTAATTCGATCATTTCAAATGTCTCTCGCTGGATTAATTTAAAACCGGCCTTGGGTGAATACCTAGTTTTGAAGTTTTGATAATCTTTCGCCGCAAAATCGGCATCGCCTCTTTCTGGCCGGGTTGGGTCAAGAATTCTAATCTTTAAAATGCGCAATGACCCGGCTATAGTATCTATTGGTTCAATCTTAAAAACTGGTCCGGTCGGCGTATCTTTAAGAACATTGCCGATTTGCTTGGCGATATTAAGTAGATCTTCGTACTCTTTTTTGGTCTGCGCAAATATCGCTACATAATGAACCGGCGCATCTTTTTGGTTTGCGTGCTTATCCTTAAGATTAGAAGCTTACTTAACAATATCCTGAACTAATTCTTGTAATTCCGAAGTTGTCATTTTTATTTTTCTAACCAGCTAGTTGTAATTATTTCTTCTTTACTTTCTTAGCGGACTTTTTGGGTTTTATTTTCTTAATAACTTTTTTGGCCGGCTTATTTTTGAGTATCGCCTTCTTTGCAGATTTTTTAGCTGGTTTTTTAATCTTTGCTTTGGGTTTTGCAGAGGCTTTCTTCTTGATGGTTTTTTTAGCGGGTTTTATGATTCTAGTCTTAAATTCTACTGTTTTATCTTCCGTTTCTTTCAACTCTTTCTTTTCTGTGACGGTTTCTTTTTGGGGCTCTACTTTTTTTATTTCGGCAGGTTTTTGCTCTCTAGCGGAAGTTTCAATTTCTTCCTCATCTTTTACACCTATCCTAACCGAAGCAATGGAAATAACCTTGTCGCCCTCGTTCAATCTCATTATTCTTACCCCTTGAGTGGCTCTTCCTATCTTTGAAACTTTGGCCAAGGGAGTTCTAATAACCTGACCTTGTTCGGAAATAACAACCAAATCCTCTTTTATATCGGTTATGATTCTCATATCCACAATCTGGCCGGTTTTTTTGGTTATGGCAGCAGCTTTGATACCCGAGCCGGCCCTGTGATGCTTTGTAAACAATCCAACTGGCGTTCTCTTTCCGTACCCATTTTCCATTAAAACCAAAACATCGGCTCCTTTTTGAATTATGTCCATCCCCTGAACCAAATCCGTTTTGGAAAGTTTAATGCCCCGAACTCCGCGCGTAGCCCGGCCCATAGGCCTTGATTCTGCTTCATTAAATCTTATGGCTTTTCCTTCTTTGGTCACCAATAAAACATCATCTTTCCCTGAAGTTATTTTTACCCACTTTAGCTCATCTGTGGCATCAAGTTTTATGGCGATTAAACCGCTTTTTCTGGCCACTTTAAAATCGTCAATTTTAGTTTTTTTAACTAACCCTTTTTTCGTAGCCATTAAAAGGAAGCCGGAAACTTTATCAAAATTTGGAATGCTAATTAAAGCAGTAACTTTCTCTTCGGGTGCGAGCTGAATTAAATTAACCACTGCCTGACCTTTGGCGGTTCGCTGTCCTAAAGGAATATCGTAAATTTTGGACTGGAATACCCTGCCTTTATTGGTAAAGAAAAGCATATTGTCGTGGGTATTGGTTAAAAGCAGGTGCTCAACGATGTCTTCTTCCCTGGTAGTCATTCCGATTATGCCTTTGCCTCCCCTTGCCTGCGCCCTGTAAGTCTGTGGAGCTATCCTTTTTATATAATTTGAAGTTGTTAAAGCAACGATAGCTTCTTCGTTGGGAATAAGGTCTTCCTGACCAAACTCCGATACCCCGGTTTTTACAACTTTAGTTCTCCTTTGGTCTTGATACCTGTTTTTGATTTCCGATAGCTCTTCCTTGATAACGCCCAGAATCTTCTTGGGACTTTTTAAAAGAGCTTCCAGTTCGGTGATTAGTTTTTTAACTGCCTTATATTCGTCTTCGATTTTCTTTCGCTCAAGCGCCGCTAAAGCCTGCAGACGCATCAAAAGAATTGCTTCGGACTGAATAGCAGTTAGCTTAAAGTGCTTTATTAAGTTTTTCTTAGCTACTTCTCTGTCCCGAGACTGCTTAATGGTTTTTATGACTGCGTCGATATGGTCTAAGGCTTTCTTTAAACCTTCCAAAATGTGAGCTCTCTCTTTAGCTCGAGCCAAGTCATACCTCGTCCTTCTGGTTATAACCTCTTTCCTAAAAATAATAAAATACTGCAAAAGATCTTTTAAAGTTAGAAGGCGGGGCTGGATACCGTCTACCAGAGCCACAATATTGAAGTGGAATGAAGACTGCATCGGCGTGAATTTGAAAAGCTGGTTTAGGATCTTTTTTGGATAAGCATCTCTTTTAAGCTCAATAACAATTCTTACGCCGCCTTTGGAAGACTCATCCCTCAAATCGGATATGCCGATAATTTTCTTGGATTTCACTAGTTCGGCAATCTTCTCCATTAAAGCAGCCTTGTTTTGCTGATAAGTAATCTCGGTAATTAAAATTTCAAATTTGCCGCTATTTTTCTCTCTGATTTCCGCTACCGCCCGCATAACTACGCTTCCTCTTCCTGATGCATAGGCGGCTTTTATGTCTTTTTCATTGTAAATTATTCCGCCGGTGGGAAAATCCGGTCCTTTGATAAATTCGCACAGTTCATCAATAGTGGCTCCTGGTTTGTCAATTAGATAGGTCGTTGCATTAATCACTTCTCTCAAGTTGTGTGGAGGAACAGCTGTAGCCATACCAACGGCAATCCCCATCGAGCCATTCAAAAGAAGCTGGGGGATTTTAGAAGGCAGAACCTGGGGCTCTTTTTTGGTCCCGTCGTAGTTTGGCACGAAGTTAACGGTATCTTTGTCAATATCGGCAATCATCTCTTCGGCGATCCTAGCCATCTTGGCTTCGGTATAACGCATGGCGGCAGCCGAATCTCCGTCCATAGAGCCAAAATTACCTTGACCAAAAACCAAACGGTATCTCATCAAAAAGTCTTGAGCCATCCTCACCATAGAATCATAAACCGCTATATCGCCGTGCGGGTGATATTTGGCTAATACCTCTCCGACCACTGCCGCTGATTTTCTGAAACGGGCGGTGGATTTTAATCCCAGCTCATTCATAGCAAAAAGAATTCGGCGGTGAACAGGCTTTAAGCCGTCGCGGACATCAGGAAGAGCCCGGGCTACAATAACCGACATGGCATAGTCAAGATAGCTCTCCTGCATCTCTTGGGTTATGCTTCGAGGTTTTACGTAGCCGATTTCGTTGCTTGACTCAGATTTTGGCTGTTTCTTGTTATTCTTATTTTCTTTATCTTTTGCCAATTAAACTCCTTAAAAAAATAGTTAAAAGTTTAAAGTTAAAAATTAAAAGTTCTGGTAATTCGCTATGCGAATTTCTATTGAATTTGTCGCGAAGCGACTCACCTTCATTTTGAACTTTGCACTTTGAATTTTGAACTATTCAGATGAAATATCCCACCTGTCTATCAGCCACTTGTTATCGCTTGTAATCCAAATAACCGCAAAGTGTCTGTTGATGGTCCACTTGGAACCGCTCTCCCTATTTACCTGAAGCTCTCTGCCATAGACATCATACTGGGTGTCTGAGGTTTTTTTGGTGCTGGTTATGCGGAAGCTCTCCGGATAAGAATACATCCTGGCATCAGAAGAGAGATCAGCGTAATTAAACTCTTTTTGGAAAGCCGAGGTCATGTATTTTTTGAGCTCTCCTTCATTACCGGCAATATAGGCATTCATAAAGGAGGTAACAATTGACTCCACCTTGGCTTTATTCTCCGACTCCTGTTGAGCTTGTCTCTCTTTTTCAACTTTCTCCTGTTCCTCGGTGGCTAGTTTTTCTTCATGGCCTTTCCTTACATCCTGAAACTTGCTGACTATTGTAAATGTCTCATCGGGCAATTTTTTGTCTATAACATCGAATTTTGAATAGGCTTTAGAGAATGAGGTTTTGGCAGTATCAGCCGTCCCTTCTATTTCTTCAACATCTTTATCCGTCATTTTGGAAGGGTTGTCAGCGGCTGCTCTAAGAACTTGAAGATAGCTTTTAAAATCAGTAAAACCTAAAAGCAGGGCTTCCTTACCCTCTCTAAAGTTGTCGGGGGTTCTTAGCTTGTCAAGCTCTCCCTGCTCATCTTCTAAAACGCTCTCTAGGGTCTTTATTTTTATGGCGATTTTTTTAAAGTCATCCATCTTAGACATAGCCTGCACTTCTTTGTTTAATGCTTCGGACTCTTTCTGAACATCCTGCCAGACTCCTTTTACTTTTGATTTAAACTGATTTCCCTCAGTGGAACTCAAATAGAAAACTGCCGCCAAAGTAGAAGCCGCTACCAAGAAAAGAGCCGAAAAGAATATAAAAACCTTCTTTTTATAGAAAGGTTTTCCTGCCCGTCCGGCAGGCGGGCTCTTTTTCTCGTCCTTCTTTAAAATATCTGAATCACCCAGCTTTTTCTCGTCTTTTTTGCTAAGATCTCCTCCACAGCTACTGCAAAAATTCTCCCCCTTTTTCTGAATAGCTCCGCAGTGCGGGCAATAAATATTGTCTGTTTTTATAGTAATATCAGTAGCATTTTTCGCCATATTTT
>CAYZYZ010000024.1:0-5066 GCA_964482765.1 uncultured Candidatus Saccharibacteria bacterium
TCTATTCTTAAAAACAAGCAGTTTTTGGGCTTGTGGGTTTCTCAAGTCTTTTCTCAGGTTTCAACTCATACAGTTAATTTTGCCCTAATAACCAGGGTTTTTAACCAGACCAGTTCTTCAATTGCTGTCAGTATTCTAGTCTTCTGGTTTGCCGCACCCGCGGTTTTGATGGGAGTCTTGGCAGGGGTTTATGTTGACCGTTGGAACAGAAAGATGATACTTATACTCATAAATTTTTTTCAGGCTCTTTTGGTTTTAGGATATTTTTTTGCCGGAACAAATATTTTCCTAATCTACCCAATCGTCTTTTTCTATGCCCTCTTGAACCAGTTTTTTATTCCTTCAGAAGGAGCAATGATACCAACCATAGTTCCTAAAGAAAAGCTCGTGGCTGCTAACTCATTTTACCTTTTCACCAACTACGCTTCGTTTATTTTAGGCTACGCGCTAGCCGGACCCCTAATTATTTTTTGGGGACCCAATTTCATTTTCTTTTTAGCATCATCTCTTCTTTTTGTAGCTACTCTAGCGGTAACAGTATTGCCCAATGATCGCAAAAGAGCTCTATATTTTAGAGCCAGGAATGTAAGAACACCTTTATTGAAAAATGTTAGAAATGGATTGAGTTTTATTAGAAGGACGGGGAAAGTCTCCTTCTCTATAGCCCACCTTTTGCTGGTTCAAATAGTGATTGCCGCTATTCTGGCTCTCGGTCCCTCTTTTGCCAAATACTCTTTGAAGATAGGGGTTGAGTCTATCAGTTTTGCCTTAATTGCGCCGGCAGGAATAGGGGTAGCCGTAGGAGCCTTTATCTTGAATAGAATAAAAGAGAGATATAAGGTATATAAATTGGTTAAATTCGGAGTTGTTTCTGCTTCGCTTATCTTAATTTTATTGACTGTTACTCATAAAATCGGACCGCTCATAAAGAGTTGGTTGCTTCAAAATAACGGTCTCCAATTTCTAAATTTCATAAACCTGCTTTTTACTGTTTCGCTTTTGGTGGTTCTTTTGGGCTTTTTTGCTTCGTTTATTATCATTCCTGCCCAGACCATACTTCAAGAAGAGACCCCGAGCGACCTTAGGGGCAGAGTGTTCGGAATAACCGGTACCTTGGTTAATGTTATGGCTTTGATTCCGCTGTTGTTATTCGGAATCTTGGCAGATATATTTTCAGCTGCCATGGTTTTTGTGGCTTTAGGTATTTTAATGCTCGGCTACGGACTCTTTCTTGAGCCAAAAGTCGAAGAGAGAGTTTCGGCATAGTAGATAAGTCATCATCACACACCTGGTGTGTGATATATCGTCCAAAATCATGCCATTTTATAAAACCGTTTATTTTTTTTGCTTTTTAAAGCCATTTTTAACTAACCCTTTTAAGGTGACTGTCACTTTTTTGAGAGAGAATTTCGGCATAGAATTTTTAGATATAAAAAAGTGTTGACACCTGTGTTTTATGAGTTTATAGTAAGAAATATCAGCTAGGTATTCGTGGCGCAACCTGATTTTATAAAAAGTAAATAATTTAAGATAAATCTCGTTCTAATTCCTAAGAGGAGAGCGTGTTTTTATGTATGAAAATCCAAAAACCAAGAGGCGATTCTTCAAAACTCCCAAAGAAATTCTCCCTCTGCCGAATTTGGCAGAGGTACAAATAAACTCCTACCAGTGGTTTATCAAGGAGGGTTTACGAGAACTCCTTAATGAGATTTCTCCAATTGAAAATGTCTCAAAAAAGCTCCAGCTGGAAATTTTAGACTATTATTTAGATGAGTCCAAATATTCCGAAGAGGTTGCCAAAAGCAAGAACATAAGCTATGAAGCACCCTTAAGGTGCCAGGTCAGGTTAAAGGGCGTTGAAACCGGTGATGTGCTCTCTGCTCAAGAAGTGTTCTTGGGCGATTTCCCTTTGATGACCGAGAGGGGTACTTTTATCATAAACGGCATAGAAAGAGTCGTCGTCTCCCAGTTAGTTAGGTCATCGGGAGTATTTTTTGTTTCCGAAACGTTAGGAGACCATGAGCTTTTCGGCGCCAAGATTATTCCTTCAAGGGGTGCTTGGCTTGAGTTTGAGACCTCAAATAAGAATGTAATCTCGGTAAAGATAGACCGCAAAAGAAAGATAGCCATTACCGCTCTTCTTCGAGTCTTTGGGGCAGGAGACGATAAGGCAATAAGCAATCTGTTTACTGATGTAAACACCGACAAGGAAAAAGACTACATCAAAGCCACTTTAGAAAAAGATCCCTCAAAGACCGAAAGCGAGGCTTTTGTTGAGATTTACAGAAGAATAAGACCCGGGGATTTAGCCACTCCTGATAGCGCCAAAAAGCTTATTGAAGCGATGTTTACGGATTTCAGAAGATATGATTTGGGAGCTGTGGGACGCTACAAGCTCAACAAGAGACTCAATATGAATATCCCCAACGACCAAGAGCATCGAATCCTGCTTTTGGGAGACCTTGTCGCCATCATCAAAGAGATTATCCTTTTGAATAATGGTATCGGTCAGGCTGACGATATCGATCACTTAGGCAACCGAAGAGTAAAGACAGTCGGTGAGCTGGTTCAGGCAAGCTTTAGAAAAGGACTTCTTAGAATGGAGAGGATTGCCAGAGACCGTTTAAGCATTGCCGAAACCGAGACCTTAACTCCGGCTCAGCTCATAAATGTTCGTCCAATCGTGGCGGCTGTTCGGGAGTTTTTTGCCTCCTCACAGTTGTCGCAGTTTATGGACCAGATCAACCCGCTTTCCGAATTGGCTCACAAGAGAAGGCTTTCAGCTATGGGTCCCGGTGGGCTCTCAAGAGAAAGGGCTGGGTTTGAGGTTCGTGATGTTCATACAACTCATTACGGCAGAATCTGTCCAATCGAGACACCGGAAGGTCCCAATATTGGACTAGTTAACTCGCTGGCTTGCTATGCTAGAGTAAACAAATACGGATTTATCGAGACTCCCTACCGCAAGGTCTTGCAGAAGGTACAAGGGCAAAACGAAAAAGAGATGCTCGGCAAGACCACCAAAGAGGACGTTTTAGACGAGAATGGAGAAGTCATCGTTAAAGCCGGCAAAAAGCTGACTTCGGAGCTGGCTAAAAAAATCAAAAAAGCCGGCGTAGCTCTAGTTCCCATCAAGCCAATTGTGACCAACGAGATAGAATATCTTGGCGCCATCGAGGAGGAGCGAGTGGTTATTGCCCAAGCTAACATTGAGCTGGATCGAGAGAACTCTTTCGTCGTTCCTCGTGTTCCGGTAAGAAGCCACGGTGAGCCGGATATGAGGTCAGTTGAAGAGATCACCTACATGGACATCTCGCCAAAACAGATAGTCTCTATAACAGCTGCCTTGATTCCATTTTTGGAGCACGACGATGCCGGACGCGCCATGATGGGTTCTAATATGGAGAGACAGGCAGTACCTCTTATTAAGCCGCAGTCACCCATTGTCGGCACCGGCGTCGAGGACAGAATCGCTCGCGACTCAGGCTATTTAGTTATAGCCACATCGCCCGGCAAGGTAACTTCGGTAAGTTCAGACAAAATCGTCGTTTTAGAGAAGGGCGGAGATGTTAAAGAGTACAAACTAAAGAGTTTTGAAAGATCCAACCAGGCGCTTTCAATAAGCCACCGCCCCATTATAAAGAAAGGTCAGGAAGTTAAAGAGGGCGACATTTTAGCTGACAGCTCCTCAACCGAAAACGGAGAATTGGCTCTGGGTCAAAACATCTTGGTGGCTTTCATGTCTTGGGGTGGAGGTAACTTCGAGGATGCCATACTGATATCCGAGAGATTGATCAAAGGCGACATCTACACCTCTATTCATCTTGAAGATTTCGTAATTGATGTTCGAGATACCAAGCTCGGTCCAGAAATTATAACTCGAGACATTCCCAATGTCGGAGAAGAGGCTTTAAAAAACTTAGACGAAGACGGAGTTATCAGAGTCGGAGCCGAGGTTGATGCCGGCGATATTCTAGTTGGCAAGATTACCCCTAAGGGTGAGACTGAGCTTTCAGCCGAAGAGAGGCTTCTGCGAGCCATTTTTGGCGAAAAGGCTAGAGACGTTAAAGACACTTCTTTGCGTCTTCCTCACGGTGAAAACGGGAAGGTAGTGTCTTTGAAAACTTTCAGCCGTGACAAAAGTGATGAGTTGCCGGCTGGCGTTATAAAAAGAATTCAGGTCTCAGTGGCTCAGATGAGAAAGGTGACTGCTGGAGACAAGCTGGCTGGCAGGCACGGAAATAAGGGTGTCATCTCCCGCGTTTTGCCTGAGGAAGATATGCCCTTCCTGCCGGATGGAACGCCTGTAGACATAATCTTAAATCCACTCGGCGTAACTTCTCGTATGAATGTCGGGCAGATTTTAGAGACTCACTTAGGTTCAGCAGCAGATAAGCTGGGTTACAAGGTAGCTACCCCGGTTTTTGATGGAATCTCCTGGGAAGAGATTAAGCAGGAGCTTCAAAATGCTGGCTTGGAAAAGGATGGCAAGAGCGATTTATATGATGGCAGAACCGGTGAGATGTTCGCTAAGAGAGTAACCGTCGGCTATATCTATATAATGAAGCTGATTCACCTTGTAGAAGACAAGATTCATGCCCGTTCAACTGGTCCTTATTCTCTAGTTACCCAGCAACCGTTGGGTGGAAAAGCCATGTTTGGAGGTCAGCGATTCGGAGAGATGGAGGTTTGGGCCTTGGAAGCCTATGGTGCCGCCTACACTTTAAGAGAGATGATTACCATAAAATCTGATGATGTTATGGGAAGGTCCAAAACCTATGAAGCCATAATTAAGGGCGAGGATATAAAAAAGCCTTCTATTCCTGAGTCTTTTAATGTTTTAGTAAAAGAGCTCCAAGGACTGGCTTTGGAAGTTCAGCTCATCGAGCCAGAAATAAAGGAAGTCCCGACGCCCCGACAAGTATCGTCAGGGGTCGGGATCCCGACCGAAAGCACGGCGAAAAAAGAAATTAAAGAGGAAGCTAAAGAATTCAAGAAAGAAAAAGCAGTGAAGGCAAAATAGGTAAGCCCTAATTTCTAATTACTAATTCCTAATTTCTAAACAA
>CAYZYZ010000024.1:5166-10772 GCA_964482765.1 uncultured Candidatus Saccharibacteria bacterium
AACTTTACAAGGACAGGATTTTGAAGCAATCAGACTAAGAATTGCTTCTCCAGAAAAAATCCTAAACTGGTCTCATGGCGAGGTAACCAAACCCGAGACTATAAATTACCGAACCCAAAAACCAGAGAAGGATGGTCTGTTTTCCGAAAGCATCTTCGGTCCTACCAAAGACTGGGAGTGCTACTGCGGCAAGTACAAGAGAATAAGATATAAAGGCGTCATCTGCGACAAGTGCGGCGTTGAAGTCACTCGTTCGATTGTTCGAAGGGACAGGATGGGTCATATTACTTTAGCTGCTCCGGTGGCTCACATCTGGTATCTTCGAGGGACCTCTTCAAAAATTGGTCTGGTTTTGAATCTCAGCATAAAAGACTTGGAGCAGGTTGTCTATTTTGCCAACTATATAATTTTAGAGGTTTCAGAAGAAGCCAGAAAAAATGCCGTTAACCAGCTCGATGTTGAGTTAAAAGAGAAGAAAAACGAACTCAAGGTTTCTCATGACAAAGAGATCTCCGATTTAAAAAAGAAAGAAAAAGGAAAGCTAAAGCAAGGTCATTTAAAGAAAGATGTCTCCAAAAAATACTTGCATGAGCTAAAAAACATTGAAAAAGAGTATATTGAGGAGATTGGAAGGCTTGAGGAAGCCAAAAAAACCGCCCAAACTGAACTTAAAGAACTGGCTCCGTTGTCCCTCATTTCCGAGATGAAATATAGAGAGCTTTCCATGAAATTTGGCAATGTTTTCAAAGCTAGTATCGGTGCAGAGGCAATACACGAGCTTTTAAAGAAAATCGATTTAGATAAATTATCACGAGAGATCCAGAAAGAAACCGCCGAGAGCACTGGTCAGAAAAAGAAAAAAGCCATCAAGAGATTAGAGTTCGTAGAGAATTTAAAAGGAGCTGGAATAAAACCAGAGTGGATGATACTCACGGCTCTGCCAGTCATTCCTCCAGATCTTCGACCAATGGTTCAGTTGGATGGGGGTCGATTCGCCGCCTCAGACTTGAATGACCTCTACCGCAGAGTCATCAATAGAAATAATCGCTTGAAAAAACTTATCGAGCTTGGTGCCCCGGAAATCATTCAACGAAACGAAAAAAGAATGCTTCAGGAGGCTGCTGATGCCTTAATAGACAACAACATCAGAAGAGAGAAGGTTGTGTCTCAGGCGGGAAAGAGGCGCAAACTCAAATCCCTCTCAGATATTTTAAAAGGTAAACAAGGACGATTCAGACAAAACTTACTTGGAAAGAGGGTTGATTACTCCGGACGAAGCGTTATCGTCATTGGACCAAATCTGAAAATCAATGAGTGCGGTCTGCCCAAGAAGATGGCTCTGGAGCTTTTTAAGCCCTTTGTCATCTCTTGTCTTATAAGAGACGGGCTGGCTCACAATGTAAAAAATGCTAATCGAATGATAGAGCAGTCAAAGTCAGAGGTTTGGGACATTTTGGAAGAGATTACCAATGAGAAGTTCGTTCTTCTAAACCGAGCTCCAACTCTTCACCGTTTAGGAATACAGGCTTTCAAACCGGTTCTAATCGAAGGAAAAGCCATTCAGATTCACCCTTTGGTCTGCGTTGCCTTTAATGCTGACTTCGACGGAGACCAGATGGCGGTTCATGTCCCGCTCTCCAAGAATGCTCAAGAGGAAGCCAGAACAGTTATGGCATCTTCAGAGAATCTCTTAAAACCTTCTGCTGGTGAGCCTATCGTGACCCCAACCCAGGATATGATTTTGGGTTCCTATTATCTAACCATCGAGGAAGAAGGGGCAAAAGGCGAAGGCAAGTATTTTTCGAGTTTGGACGAAGCTATTATGGCTTTAGAGAGAGGAATTTTGGATCTTCACGCCAAGATAAAAGTCAAATACCGAGGAAAGGTTACAGAGTCAACGCTGGGAAGATTTATATTTAATGACATATTGCCGCCCGGAATCGATTTCAAAAACGAGACGATGAATAAAAAGAATCTCAAGAATTTTGTTGACGAGTGTTTTGACAGATGCCGTAAAGAAGAAATAATCAGATTAATCGATAATCTGAAAAAAATAGGATTTGATTGGGCGACCAAGTCTGGCACAACCTTCTCGATGGCGGACATACACGTTCCCCAGAAGAAGGCCGAGATTTTAGCCGAGGCTGATGAGAAACTTAACGAAATAGAGTCTCATTTTAGAAAAGGTCTCCTAACCAATGATGAGCGGTATGCTCAAGTTATAAATCTTTGGACACAGGTAAAAAATCAAATAACTCAAGCCATGCTCGAGGAGTTGCCGCCGGTAAGTTCCGTGTTTATTATGGTTGATTCGGGAGCCAGAGGAAATGATGAAAATATAACTCAGATGGCTGGGATGAAAGGATTAGTGGCAAATCCAGCCGGAAGAACAATCGAGCTTCCAGTGAGAGCCAATTTTAAAGAAGGGTTTACGGTTCTTGAATACTTCATCTCTACTCACGGTGCCCGAAAAGGAAAATCCGACACTGCTTTGAGGACCTCTGACTCAGGGTATCTCACCCGCCGTTTAGTTGATGTTGCCCAGGATGCCATTGTGACTGAGGAGGACTGCAAAGACACCGAGGGTCTTTTAGTCACTAAAGAAGAATCTCTCGAAATGAGCGAATCTGTGAGCAATAGAATAACCGGAAGATTTACCCAAGAGGCGGTAAAAGACAAAAAAGGAAAGGTTTTAATTAGTGCCAATGAAGAGATAAAAGAGAAAGTTGCCAAAGAAATTGAAGAGAACGATGACATAAAAGAGATAAAAATAAGGTCAATTTTAACCTGTAAGACTCCTTGGGGAGTCTGCCAGAAGTGTTACGGAAGGGATTTGGCCAGGAGTGAATTGGTAGAACTAGGCGAAGCCATAGGAGTTATTGCCGCCCAGTCAATTGGTGAACCCGGAACTCAGCTTACAATGAGAACTTTCCATATCGGAGGGGTTGCCGCTGAGGACATAACTCAAGGTCTGCCTAGGGTTGAAGAGCTTTTCGAGGCTAGGGTTCCTCACGCTCAGGCAATTATCTCCGAAATAGCTGGAATTGTTGACGTTGAAGAAGTAGAAGAGGAGAAGAAAATTATTGTAATGTCTGAAGAGCTTCCAGTTGATAGATACATCTTGCCCAAAGACTACAAAGCAACTTTAAAAGATGGTCAAAAAATAGAGGCTAAAACCGAGATTGCCAAATCAAAAAACGGCAGATCAATTAAAACCAGAGCTTCGGGAAAAGTAAAGATTGAAGGGGACAAAGTTTTAATCACTCGACTAGAGGGTTTTACCAAAGAATATCAGGTGCCGAATTTCGTCACCTTGAAAGTCAGAAAAGGCGAGAGGATTGGCATTGGCGCTCAACTTACCGAGGGCAACATAAATCCCTTTGAGCTTTACAAAATATTGGGCTTGAGAGCAGTACAGCGCTACATCATTAAAGAGGTTCAGCAGATATACGCTTCCCAAGGTCAGTCCATAAACGACAAGCACCTGGAGGTTATTGTCCGCCAGATGTTTTCTAAAGTGAGAATAAAGAGTGAGGGAGATTCTGAGTTTCTGCCCGGAGAGATCATAGATAAATATAAATTCGATGCTGTAAATCAGGCTCTCAAAAAAGAAGGTAAAAAGCTAGCAACGGGAGATCTCTTGCTTTTAGGTATAACTCGAGCTGCTTTAAATACCGAGAGTTTTCTTTCCGCTGCCTCATTCCAGGAGACGACTCGCGAGCTTATTAAAGCCGCCACCACAGGCAAGATTGATGAGCTCCGAGGACTTAAAGAAAATGTAATCATTGGTAAGCTCATCCCAGCCGGCACCGGCTTTGACAAAGAAAAAGTCAAAAGGTATCTCGAAAAAGCCCGCGCCGCACGAGGCTAAAGCAACTAACAATTAACAGATAACAGTTAACAGGGTATTGAAGTATTTATAAAAATTTAGTAAAATATATCAGATATTTAAAAAATGGAGAAAATGCAGTTTTATAGGTAACAGTTACTTAATTTTTTGTTTCTTGTTATCTGTTGACTGTTTACTGAAACAATGCCAACAATAAGCCAATTAATCAAAAAAAAGAGAAAGAAGATATCAAAAAAAAGTAAAGTACCGGCTCTGGTATCTACTTTTAACGTCTTGAAAAATAGATATGTCAAGCTTCCGAAAGGAGCACCTCAAAAAAGAGGAGTGGCTATTAAAGTTTCAACGACAACACCCAAGAAGCCAAACTCGGCTTTAAGAAAGATTGCCAGGGTGCGTCTTACTAATGGAATGGAGGTTACAGCTTACATTCCGGGAATCGGTCACAATCTTCAGGAGCACTCTATTGTTTTGATAAGAGGCGGACGAGTTAAAGACCTTCCTGGTGTAAGATATCATGTTGTTCGCGGGACCTTAGACACTGCCGGCGTTCAAGACAGAAAGCGAGGTCGTTCCCACTACGGTACTAAGAAAGGAAAATAAATTAGTTAAACTGAAATCATGGCACGAGGAAGACTTAGAATAAAACCAAGAGAAATAAAAGCAGACCCTAAATACAAACGGGTTGATGTTGCCAAATTCATCAATAAATTGATGCTCAAAGGAAAAAAAGATGTTGCTCGTAAGTTGGTTTATGATGCTTTTGATATAGTCAAAGAAAAAAGCAAAAAAGACCCTTTAGAGGTTTTTGAGACAGCTTTAAAAAATGTGAGTCCCTTTTTAGAGGTGAGACCAAAGAGAATTGGCGGCGCCGCCTACCAGATTCCGATGGAGGTTCCGGCTAAACGGCGTCAGCATTTGGCGATGAGGTGGCTTGTTCTGTCAGCCAGAACCAGAAAAGGGAAATCTTTTGGCGAAAATTTAGCTTCAGAAATTCAAGACGCCGCAAACTCCACCGGCGGCGCAGTGAAGAAAAAAGAAGAATCTCACCGAATGGCAGAAGCCAACAAGGCACTGGCGTATTTGGCAAGGATAAAATGATAAAAAACCGCCCTTCAGCGGTTTTAAATAAATAAGGTTTTTCCACTTTTGGGTCGCCAAAAGTGGAGCAAAAGCTCGCAACGCTCAAAAAAGCTAAAAATTAGCTTGTTTTCAAGCTATGCAATCTGAACTAAAGGCTCCGCCCAGAGGGCTCTGCCCGGTGGGTCTCGCAAAAGGCAGCTCACGCGCGTTTTACTCGACTTGGCAGATTGCTTCCTTTTCGTCCCTCCGGACTCCGTCCGTAGGACTACACCCGGAGGGACAATACGCTCAAAACAAGCCAATTTTCTTAACACTTTTTTATCGATGTTGCAAAAAAGAAAAAGGCGATTTTTTGAGAGGCTACAAAGAGAAATACGCTTTTTCTTCAATGCGTGCCCATAGAAATACAAAATGGCGCTTCCTATGAAAATGTTGGAGGTCGTACCTCCAACATTTTCACGACATTTTCAAAAACAGTAAACAGCTAACAGTTAAGAATTCAACCCTGAGCAGAATCAAGGGGTTGAATTTTTTTGTTTGAATGTTAATATAATCTAATCTAATTGTTCATTGACATAAGGAGGTGAGGAGAGATGAGTCGGGTTATTGAGGAAAGGAGCTTAAAAGAGGATTTTCTCGAAGATTTGGATGATTGCGATATTGAGCTTTTTCCTAT
>CAYZYZ010000025.1:0-7760 GCA_964482765.1 uncultured Candidatus Saccharibacteria bacterium
TCTTTTTTCTCCGCGGGTTTTGCGGGTCCCTCTTTTGCGGGTTTTGCGTTTGCACTTTTTGCGTCATTTGCGTTTTCATTAAAATCCTTTTCTCCTGAAAAATCTTTTGATGTTGCCAAAGAAAGATCCTTTCTTGGCGAATTTCCCTTTTTGTTTAGAAGTTTCTTCTTTAATTTTCTTGACCTCGTGAAACTTCTCTTTCTTTTTCCCGACGCTTTCGGTCGGGATCCCCTGTAGGGGGACTTCCTTTTTTTCTTTTTTCACCCTGCGGGTGATCCCGACATCCGTCGGGACTTCCTTAGCAGCCTTATAAGGAGCGGGTTTTTCGGTTTTGGCGACTTTTTCTCCTCTTTTCTCTTCTTCGGTTTGAGGTTGAGGTTTCTCTTTTTGAACCTTAAGAACCTTTTGCGGTTTTGCTTTCGTCTCCTTTTTGGGCTCTTTGGTTTTTTCTTCCTCTTTTATCAAAGCCTTCGGCTTAGCACCTTCTCGAGACTCCAAAACCACCGAAAGATGAGTCATTCTTCTTTTTATGACATCTGCCTGTCCCTTGGCTCTCGGCTTGTATCTTTTGAAGGTCGGACCAGTATCAGCACTTATCTCTTTTATAACCAGATCGTTCTTGGAGAGTCCAAAATTGTGCTGAGCATTAGCTAGGGCGGAATTTAAAAGTTTTACAACCTCTCTTGAGGCTTTCTGGGGATGAAGCTGGAGCTCGGCTATGGCATCCAGGGCTCTTAAGCCTTTCACAGTATTTACAATATACCTCGCTTTTCTTGGGCTTAGTCTTAAAAATTTTGCGTGAGCTTTAACTTCCATTATTTACCTCCGCCTTTTTCTTGAGTTTTTTCCTGGGGTTTTTCTTGGGTATCCTCTATATTAGATGAAATAGCTCTTGCTTTAGATTCCGCTTCTTCTCTAGCCTGCTCTCGAGCCATTCTTCCGCCGTGAACTCTAAACTTTCTAGTGGGTGCAAATTCTCCGAGCTTGTGTCCCACCATATTCTCGGTAATAAAAACAGGGACATGCTCTCTTCCATTGTGAACAGCTAAAGTTATTCCAACCATCTCGGGAGTAACAGAAGAATCCCTCGCCCAGGTTTTAATGACTTTGCTCTCTCCTGGACTTGTGGCTTTAATCTTTTCCAGAAGTTTTTGGTCTATGTATGGTCCTTTTTTTTCTGATCTCGACATTTATACTCCTTATACCTTGTTGCTTATCGCTTCTTTCTTATCGCTTCTTTTTTATTTTTTCTTTCTTCTTTTAATGATAAATCTGTCAGAAAACTTTTTCTTCTTTCTTGTCTTGTAACCTAAGGAGGGTGCTCCCCAGGGTGTCTTCGGATATTTCAAGCCGATAGGATTCTTTCCTTCTCCGCCGCCATGTGGGTGGTCTTTGGGAACCATCGCCTTTCCTCTAACCGCGGGTCTTACACCCATGTGCCTCTTCCTTCCGGCTTTTCCAATAACCTCTTTCCCGTGTTCAGGATTGGAAACCGTTCCCACTGTAGCCCGAGACTCGCTCTTAACCATCCTTACCTCACCAGAAGGCATCTTCAAATGAGTAAAGCCAGCGTCCCTGGCTAAAATCAAAGCCGAGGTGCCGGCTGCCTTTACTATTTGACCACCCCTTCCAGGAGTAAGTTCTAAATCATGCACTGCGGTTCCTAGAGGAATGTACTCTAAAGGCATCCTATTCCCCTTTTGTGCTTTTATCTTTCCTTTAGAGCTTACTATTTTTTCCCCAACCTTTAAGCTCTCGGGAGCCAAAATGTAGCTCTTTCTACCGTCTTCATATTGTATTAAGGCTATATAGGCTGAGCGGTTCGGATCATACTCTAGAGCCAAAACTAGAGCTGGAATATCATAAATCTCTCTTTTTGAATCAACGACGCGATAGAGTCTCTTGGCTCCACCGCCACGGTGCCTTATGGTTATAACACCTCTCCTGCCTCTTCCGGCTTTTCCTTTTAAAGGCATAACTAACCCCCTCTCCGGCTCTTTCTTGGTTAGAGTTTGTACGTTTGAGGCTCGAGCCTCAATATCTGTTTTTTCTATGGTTTCCTTTGCCATTTTTCTCCTTAATAACTTGCTCTCAGATTCGCCAGCTGCTCCTCGGCTGTTTTTCGAAACTCCTTAATCTTGGCTAAATCCTCGGAAAATGAGGAATTCTGTCTGAATATTTTCATGTCTTCGTCTAACTGTCTATTTATGGCGGCTATCGCTTCATCACTCTCCTTGCCTACTGACTCAATCCTCTTGGTGTCTTTGTTGTTTATGGCATTCATTAATTCATCCGACGATTTAATATACTGCCTCAGCAAATCTTTATAATCTTTATCGATATTTATCAAAACTTGGGATGCTTCAATGTTTTCTAAACCCTGAAGTGACTGCTCGGAAATGCTTTTGAAATTCATCACCAGTGCTGTCATCTCCTCCAAAGTCTGAGTGGTTGTATTCAAATTGTTAAAAGATTTGACGACTTCTTCTACTTTTTTAAAATAAACTAGGAGTGTTTCCAAATTCGAAGAGAGTGTAACTCCTTTTTCGGCAAACTGCTTGAGTATCTTCTGGGTCTCTTCATATTCAGCCGACGGCTGGATTTTGTCCAGCTTCTCTTTAAGGGTTGAAAAATCTGCCTTAATCTTCCTTAAATCCTGTGAGGTCTTGTCCGGATCTCCTTCTGTTATAACATTCCAGTTTCCTATGTAATTTTCAATTCTTTCCGTACCCTCCTTGCCCTTTTTGAAACCTTCTTCAACAGAAAAGAGGAATGAATGAACTTTCTGCTTCGGCGAAAAGAAAAAGGTGTAATAAAGAAGACTTGAAGGAATGATAATCACTCCTAACCCTACTGCCACGTTGAGCCATCTGTTTTTTACAAAATCTAATAATTTTTTCATTTTGCCTGCCCAAATAACTCTATTTTTTGACCCTTTTTTAGAGTCACAACCGCCAATTTTCTCTCCATCGTTGAACCCCTGGTTTTGCCGTGTCGTCTGGTTTTTGGTTTTCGTCTTAATATATTAACAGCTTCTACGTCTACTTTGTAGTAATCTTTTACAGTTTTTGAGATTTCGTTTTTTGAAGCATTATTTCCCACCTGGAAAACATATTTCGACTGAGAAGCTAAATCAAAGCTTTTTTCGGTTATATGGGGTTTTATGAGAATTTCTTTCATTGTTGCTCCCTCGGCACGGTTTTTGAGGTTCCGGAAACGGCCTTTTTAGGCTTTTTAGTTTTGATTATCGCTTTCTTGTCCTCCGAAACCCCGCCTTGCCGTCGGGCAGGCTTGGTAGAGGAAGATTTCTTTCTCAGGGAAACATAAACTTTGCTAATCTTGTCTAAAGCGCTCTCTAGAATCACCAGATAATCAGCCACCAGAATATCATAGGCGTTAAGCTGATTCGAGAGGGTAGATAAAACTAATGGAATGTTTTCGACTGACTTTAATAAAATTGGGTTGGCTAAAGATATTAAGAGAATCCTTTTTTCAACCGGCAGTTTGTCAAGAATTGACTTCATCTTCTTGGTCTCTGGTCTCTCCAGTTTAATATCTTTTAAGATAATAATTCTTCCGTCTTTGGCTTTGGCTGATAGAGACATCAGAATTGCCTTCTTTAAGGCTTTTTTAGGAATCCTTTTGGCAAAAGTCTCTTTACCTGTTGGTCCAAAAACCACGCCACCCTTCCTCCAGATAGGCGACCTTTTGGAACCCGCCCTAGCCCTTCCTGTTCCTTTCTGCCTCCAGGGTTTCCTGCCGCCGCCGCGCCTTTCTGCCCGCGTCTTGGTTTTGGCAATAGGCTCTCGCAAACTTGCCAAATATCTTGTAACTGCTAGTTTTAAAAGAACTTCGTTAGGCTTTATCTCGAAAACTTCAGAATCAAGAGTCTTCCTGCTGGTTTCTTTTCCCTCTATATTATAAATTTTGGCTTGTATCATTACTCTTCCCCTTTATCATGAGCGAGGTCGAAGGACTCTTTCTTCAGAGCCTTGAGCTTTATCTTTGCTCCTTTTCCTTCTTCGGCTTGAGGAGCCTTTTCATCTTCTTCTTCCTTATGTTCCTTAGCTTCTTCTTTCTCCTCGTGAGCGGCTCTTTCTTTGGCTAAATCGTGCTCTTCGGGCTCATGGTGCATAATTTTTTCACTCCGAATTATAACCAGCGATTTATTTGGGCCCGGAACGGCGCCATGGATATAAATAATATTCTCTTCCGGCTCTATTTTTTCTATTTTCAAATTCTTCACCGTTACTTGCTCAGCGCCCATTCTGCCGGGAAGTTTTGTGCCTTTAAAAACCCGCTGAGGGAACATGGCGCCGATTGAACCCGGCTCGCGGTGATGATCGGAACCGTGAGTCATAGGACCGCGGTGAAAACCGTGGCGCTTGATAACTCCGGCAAATCCTTTGCCTTTGGATATTCCTGTTACATTTACATCCTCGCCCACCTTGAAT
Organism: uncultured Candidatus Saccharibacteria bacterium; assembly: GCA_964482765.1. Taxonomy (GTDB): domain Bacteria; phylum Patescibacteriota; class CPR2_A; order CG2-30-33-46; family CAYZYZ01; genus CAYZYZ01. The sequence continues at coordinate 4,455 of CAYZYZ010000025.1, forward strand.
ATGCTGACTGTGATTTTGTCACCAATTTTGTGCTTCTGGGCTTCTTCAGAAGAAACCTCAACTTCCTTTAAATTTTTAAGCTTCGGGGCTTTGGCTTTCTTTAAATGCCCTTCTTGTGGCTTTTTTATTTTTTTTACCTCTAGAAAGCCGATTTGAAGAGCATTGTAGCCTTCTTTCTCCTCGGTTTTTATCTGGGTAACATAATTTATTCCTGATTTTACCAGCGTAACAGGAATAAACTTCCCTTTAGGGGAAAAGATATTTGTCATACCAATTTTTTTGCCCAATATCATCTTCATAATACGCTAAATCGCAAAATTTTCGCTAAATCGCAAAATTTTAAGTTATTATTCTTTATAGTTCCCCATTCTCCCTTTGCGGCCTTTGAGAGATTTTCGCGGCTTCTGCGTATAAAAAATAAAAACTCACTAGCATTGACAGTTTCCTTCTTGTCTCGGCCCCATTGGGGGCAGACTCTCTGCGGACTTATCAATCTACTAGTTTGTTTTCAAAAAATTTAAAATTTCTACTATTAGACCGTATTTAGATATTAAACAAAAAAATAGTCCTCGTCAAGGGTTTTTGGATAACCCCGTTAGAAATAAATATGTCGAACTATCGACTCAATAATAAAGATGATTTCTAACGGGGTAAAAAAATAGCCTTAAGGTTTTATAAGTATTCTTTCTGGCGCTAATGCAGGCAACGGTATACTAAAACCACAACAATCAAAATAATTGTTCTTTATCTGCCTCTAATGGTTACTGGGATTTTCGCTATGTCATCTATAGAGCCGTCTATTTGCGAAAGGTCATATATTTCTACTACCCCTTCTTGGGTCGTAGCAGGTGCGGTAAAAGTAATTGTCGTATCAAAAGTTCCGCCGTTAGGGGCTCCCTCTGAAGCTGTTACCGATTTAGAGCCCAAGACATTTCCTGAAGCATCCTTAACCCGAGCTTGAAATTGAGCTTCAAAAACATTAGCCCAGCCCTTGATTCTTACCGGTGAAGTGATGCTGTCGCCGCTTTGAGGAAGATCAATCTTAAAAAAACCTTTTGGAGAAACTATTTGTTTCTTAGTCCCTGTGCCTTTTTTTGAAGTATCTTCTGACGTCTCCTGTTCTTTAATCTCTTTCTCTAGATCTTTAATTTTCTGTTCTTTTTCTTTAATCTGGTTCTGAGACTCATCAACTTTCTTTTTCGACTGCTCTTGGGAATAAAAAAAACCGCCGGCGGCAGACGCACCTCCAATTAAAGCCAAGATTAGAATAATTGGTAGAAATTTTTTCATTTTCATTTTTTCCTCTTTCTTTATATCTAAAATAATTTTAGCTCTAAAAGGCTGAAATGGCAATCTAATATTTTAAAATCTTTGGCGGTTTTTTAATATAAGATATATTGTAGTGGCAACCACAACAATAATCGCTAGGACTCCTGCAATATAATAAATCAAGGGAATATTTTCGCTTGGTGTTGTTTTTTCTTCTGTAGGCGATCCTGTAAAAGCATAAAGTTTGTGGTCACAGAAACGGAACAACTCGAGTAAGAATAAGCCTATAATATTGTGAATCTATTAAGTTTAAAAATAAATAAAAAAACCGACGGGACTAGAACCATACTTTTCTAAAAGTATAGATTTCACCTCGCCGGTGAAAGATTTTCAGTTTTTATTAATTTTTAGGTGGGAAAATGTCTAGATGCAGGATTATTACGTCCTGAGGGCTCCCTGGCTCAAATTCCCCCAGAGCAAGCTAAACTTCTAGACCCACCAAGATCGGCAAACCCTCCAAAGAAAATTTAGTTATCCAATTATGGACATAATCATTTGGAGGGCCACTTTATCTGATTTCCTGATAAGAGTTTCATGGGGAAAATTTTCCTTAAGATAGTTGAACATCTGAAGGGTGATTAATTCCATTCCTTTCGGCCGTCTTATCAAGACCTGGAGAAAACGCAGTTTAAGATTGGGTTTACAATCTATTCCTTTCACCGCTGGTTTTCCAATGATGAAGGCCCGTCCAATCTTGGCCCAAACTTCCCAGCGAAGATACTTAAGCTTTTTGGCCTCCGCCGCTTCAAAATCAGAGATGATTCTTGTACCAGCGAAAAAGTCAGCGAAAACTGGAAAGACATTATAATCATACTTATCCTGATTTACGACGATTATTTCTTCCAAAGTACTCTCTGCTTTCCTTTTTTTCATTCTTCTTAACCTCCCTGAGTTAAACAATTCTCCACCTTTTTTAAAATGGAGCAAGGTTGGCAGCCATTCTCCTTCCGTCCGGGAATGAAACGTTCCTGGATATGTTTCAGGACATTAAGTCTACCCCGATTATTGATAATATACTCAGCTTCTTTGGAGCAACTACTACACTTTTCTTTACTCCTTTTACTCCTTTCCATTTCTCTCTTCATGTCTGCATCTTTGAACTGCGGCAATCCCATCACTCCTCTCTAAAATTTTGACCTTTTTTATTTCATTATGTTTTTAATGTACGCCCAAAAATTAAAAATTCGCAAGGCTATGCGAGAAGGTCTTTTTAAGTTTTGGATAATTACTATATCTTTAGGCTAACAAAAGATTAAAATTTTGTCAAGAAAAAGCCATTTTAAAAATAGGGGCCGAGAATGAAAAATATCATAAATAAAAGCAGGTCTCCCTTTGGGAGATAACCAATTGATCTTTTTAGATCAGCCTGCTTTTTTTCTTTTTCTCCAATTATCCAACCGCTTTCAACGGTAATGTCTGTTTTGTCTGATGTTAAGTGTCTGCCAAAAATACCAATACCCATCTAGTTCACACTCCTTTCAATTCAAGGTACAAGAAGAGAGTTTATCACCCTCTCCAAGATTATAAATAATAAATCAATCAGAACGCTGTGTCAATATTTTTTGTAAATATAGCGCCAAAGAACTAAAAGGGCAAACTAATATTCACCTTTATATAAAAAAGACCAGATTAACGGACTGGTTAGTAGCAATATGCTCCGTGTAAAACTTAAAGTCAATTCAGTAAATAATCGATTCGAGATTGATTCATTATGTAACTAACCCAATCTATCATTACCCAATCGCTCCCATCCTCAGGCTGAAATTCTTTTGGAAGAATTCTTGTTTTAGTAAAAATCTCCCCAACTATAACTCTGTTCTCTTCTGTGTTAAAAAAACGACACTTATCCCAATCAGGAATCTCATCATTGATTTCCATTTGGCATGGTGCATATCTCTTTGTTATGAATGGACACTGGTTTCCATTTTGATCATAGAAGTTATTTTCAAAAAAATGAAAACCATAAAATGGACATCT
>CAYZYZ010000025.1:7860-10384 GCA_964482765.1 uncultured Candidatus Saccharibacteria bacterium
AATTTATTATGTAGGGCAGAATGTGCATAATTTTAAAGTGATCCCAGAACCTCAAAGTATATTTTTCTCCTTCCAAAGAAATTTTAACTATCTCCTGAGCTTTTTTTGCACAAATTGAGCATCCTTCGTAAAGAACGGATACATGAGGCCCGAGTATTTTGAATCCGTCTTCATTATAGGTTAAAAGCTGTGCTTCAATTAAGTATCTCATCTCACTCACCGCCTTCGGTTTATTTATAAAGTCAAGGTGCCTGTTTCATAAAACTATAGTATAAAAAATTAAGGATAGCAAGAAGTGTTTTAATTAAAATCTTTGATACTTTCATCTAAATTAATAATAAAGAGTAAAAAGTTTTTTCTTGGACATTAAAGCCTCTTTGTTAGTTAATTATATTTTAACCTAAAAAGGGAGTGATTAAAAAGAGCGCCCCGACCAGGGTCGGGGCGCTCTTTTATTTTTGACTTTGTTCTAGTCTCTAGACTGCATAGGCTTTGCAACATTGACTTTAATGTTTCGTCCGTCCACTTCCTTTTCATTCATAGCATCAATTGCTTTCTTCGCACTTGCTTCGTCTTTTAAAGTAACGAAACCAAATCCCTTAGAACGTCCGGAGAATTTGTCGGTAATTACTTTTGCCTCTATAACTTCGCCGAACTCCTTAAAAAGATCAGAAAGCGATTCATCGTTTACAGAATAAGAAAGGTTGCCTACATACAGCTTGTTGTTTTCTTCCATTTTTCTTTAATTTTCCTTTAATTTTTTTAATAAAATCGACCCCGTTTGAATTCCTCGGGGTATCATATGAAACATATAAATACTCTCGATTTTTCAAACCTTAAATTATTATAACATTTATCAATCTACAAGTATAATCTGTTAGAACTTAATCTCGATATCCACTCCAGATGGTAAACTTAAGTTTGTCAATGCGTCTATGGTCTTGGAGGTTGATTCTTTGATATCGATAAGTCTTTTGTGAATCCTCATCTCAAACTGCTCTCGGGAGTCTTTATGAATAAATGGCGAACGCATCACCGTGTACTTGCTTTTCTCGGTGGGCAGAGGTATAGGACCTGCCACAGTAGCACCGGTCCGCTCGGCAGCTTCAATAATCTGCTTTACGGACTGGTCGATGACGCGATGGTCGTAAGCTTTTAATCTGATTCTTATTCGGGTTTTAATGTTCTTTTTCGCCATTTATTTGGGGTTCGTCCTCCGAAATTACTTTATTATCTTAGATACAACTCCTGCACCAACCGTCTTTCCGCCTTCTCGGATAGCAAATCGCATTCCTTCTTCCATGGCTACAGGAGCAATGAGTTTGATTTTGATTTTGACATTATCGCCGGGCATAATCATTTCGGTTCCTTCGGGAAGTTCAACCTCGCCGGTTACATCAGTGGTTCGAATATAAAACTGGGGTTTGTAGCCTTTGACAAACGGAGTGTGCCTTCCACCTTCTTCTTTGGTTAAGACATAAACCTCGGCTTCAAATTCAGTGTGAGGAGTGATACTTCCTGGTTTAGCCAGAACCTGACCTCTTTCAACATCCTCTTTTTTGGTTCCTCGAAGAAGAATCCCAGCATTGTCTCCAGCCCGACCCTCATCAAGCTGTTTATTAAACATCTCAATACCAGTTACAACAGTCTTGGCGGTAGGTTTGATTCCTACTATCTCTATTCCGCCATTAAGTTTTACAACTCCCCTCTCGATTCTTCCGGTAACAACAGTACCTCGTCCGGCAATGGAAAAGATGTCCTCAATAGGCATCAAGAAAGGCTTATCAACATCTCTTTCGGGCAGAGGTATGTAAGAATCTAAAGCATCCAGAAGCTCCATAATGGATTTTTGAGCCTCGGCGTCGCCTTCCAGAGCCTTCAGAGCCGAACCCTTGATAATAGGAATTTCATCCCCGGGGAATTCATATTTTTTAAGAAGGTCCCTAACCTCAACTTCGACAAGATCCAAGAGCTCTTTGTCATCAACCTGATCGGTCTTGTTAAGATAGACAACGATATGAGGAACACCAACCTGACGAGCCAGAAGAATGTGTTCTCGAGTCTGAGGCATCGGACCATCAGCAGCTGACACGACCAAGATGGCGCCATCCATCTGAGCGGCACCGGTAATCATATTCTTGACATAGTCAGCATGACCCGGGCAGTCCACGTGGGCATAGTGCCTCTTGTCGGTTTCATACTCAACATGAGCGGTAGCAATAGTAATACCACGCTCTCTTTCTTCTGGGGCATTGTCGATGTCGTTGAAACCCTTGTTTTGGGCAGGAAGACCCTTCTCTCGCAAAACTTTTAGAATTGCAGCAGTTAATGTAGTTTTTCCGTGGTCTACATGACCGATGGTTCCTACATTAATATGGGGTTTCTTTCTTTCAAATTTTTCTACCATTTGTATAACTCCTTACATTTAATTTAAACTTAATAAAAATTCCTTTCTTTTAAAGAAATTCTGGCGACAGGTATGATTTTAATAAAAATAATTGCGTAAGTCAATACTTTACCCCGT
>CAYZYZ010000026.1:0-9986 GCA_964482765.1 uncultured Candidatus Saccharibacteria bacterium
AATCTTTTTTAGACCTCATTATAAAATTTTAATATGGTCGGGGTGGTGGGAATTTCACTCCTCGTCCCGATTTTATCGGGACTCGTCTCCATAGGGCTTCCGCCCTCTGGCGCCCCGCCATAGCGGGGCTGTCACCCCAAGCGGGGAAAATTCTTTTCCCCGACCCCCTTTTGGTTCGAGTCCAATTTTAGTGGCCACGTAAAGCTAAAGCCACGTGGCTCATCCCGTAAAATTGTTAATCACGAGTTAATCCCGTGATGCCGCTTTGTGGCATTTTACGGGATGGTCGGGGAGACTGGACTCGAACCAGCAACCCCCGGCTCCCAAAGCCGGTGCGCTAACCAATTGCGCCACTCCCCGAATAAGATAATGATAGCTAAATTCTGCTTGAGTTTCAATCTCTCGATAGGCTCGAGATTGATGCTGAGTCCCGACGAGGTCGGGATCGAGGCATCAAACACAAAAAGGGCCCGAGGCCCTTTTTAAATATCCTAAATTTTATTATTACCTTACGGCCTTTTTTAAACTTACTGCGGCTCTAAATCGCGGAACTCTCATGGCAGAAATTTTCATTAGCTCACCGCTTTGAGGATTTCTGGCTTTTCGCGCCGCCCTTGAACCAACATCAAAAACGCCTAAACCGGCAACTACCACTCGCTCTTTTCTTTTCAAAGAATCAGTTACAACCTCTCTTAAGGCTTTTAAAACATTGCTGACTGCCTGCTGGGATAGTCCGCTTTTTTCGGATACAATCTCTAATAATTTTTCCTTTCTCATAATTTTAATCCTCCTATTTTAAGATGTTACATTTAATTTAAACGATTTCGAAGAATTTTTCAAATTTTTTCGCCCTTCCTCCATTGTTGAGTTCTACAATAAAAGCGTTAAAGTAGCTTGGACCGAGTGGCGCAACTTCATATCTTGAAGGAAGCTGACGCAAAACCCTGTCGCGCGAGACCTCTTTTTTTAAGCCGATAACTGAATCAACTGGAGCAATCATTCCGATGTCGGTTACATAAAAAGTTCCTTTGTCCAAAATTTGAAAGTCGCAGGTCGGAACATGGGTGTGGGTACCAAAAACTATGCTCGCCCTGCCGTTAAGATAATCGCCCATTAAGACTTTTTCTGAGGTTGCTTCGGCGTGCATGTCAACAATGATGAAAGGTGTCTTTTCTTTTTTAAGAATCTCGTCGATTTTCCTGAAAGGGTCATCAAACTGATTTCTGAAAAAAATCCTGCCCATCAAATTAACAATTAAAATTTTTCCTTTGTCGTGATTAACTACTTTGTATTCTTTTCCTACGACGCCGGGCGGGTAATTTGCCGGTCGGACAACCGGAAATTTTGGATCATCTAAAAAGGGAATAATTTCCGAAATAGCAAAAACATGATTTCCGGTAGTCAAAAAATCAATCCCCGCTTCATTCATCTCTTTAACCTTCTCGGCTGTTAAACCTTTTCCGCCAGCCAAGTGCTCGCCGTTGGCAATCACAAAATCCGGAGAGTGTTTCCTTAAAAAAGGGGGCAAAATCTCCTTTACTTTTGTCCTGCCGGGTCTGCCAATTATTTCACCAAGAATTAAAATTTTCATGTGTTTTCCGCTGTTATCTGTTAACTGTTATCTGTTTACTGATTTTATTTCGCAAAGTCTACTACTCTAATTTCTCTTATAACATTAACTTTAATCTGTCCTGGATATTTTAACTCTTCTTCAATCTTCTTGGCAATCTTGTGAGACAGTTTCTCCGCCTCTAGGTCATCAATCTCTTCCGGCTTTACAAAAATTCTCACCTCTCTTCCTGCCTGTATAGCGTAAGACTTTTCGACCCCGTCAAATGCGTTAGCGATGTTCTCCAGCTCTTTGAGCCGCTTTATGTACGACTCTAGAGTTTCTCGTCTGGCGCCGGGTCGGGAACCGGAGATTGCATCAGCCACATGAACAATGATGGCTTCCACTGTCTTGGGCTCAACCTCCTCATGATGGGCTTCGATAGCATGAATCACTTCCTCTGGCAAGCCGAATTTTTTGGCAATATCACGACTGATGGCGGCGTGGTTGCCCTGCACCTCATGATCTACGGCTTTCCCGATATCATGCAAGAGCCCGGCTTTTTTGGCGACATTAACATCAGCACCCAGCTCAGATGCCAGCATGCTTGCCAGATGAGCAACTTCTATTGAGTGTTTCAAAACATTTTGACCATAGCTTGTTCTGAAGCGAAGTCGTCCTAAAATCTTCACCAAATCCTGCGGCAAGCCGGCAACACCAACTTCATAAACCGCCTGCTCCCCGGCTTCTTTCATTGTCTGAGCGATTTCACTCTTGGCTTTCTCTACCGTTTCTTCTATTCTGGTTGGATGGATTCGTCCGTCAACAATGAGTTTCTCTAAAGCCGCTCTAGCCACTTGCCTCCGCACCGGATCGAAGCCAGAAATTACCACTGCCTCTGGCGTATCATCAACTATGATGTCACAGCCAGTCGCCTCTTCCAAGGAGCGAATGTTTCTTCCCTCGCGTCCGATTATCCTTCCCTTCATCTCATCATTGGGAAGATTTACAGTGGTAACGGTAGACTCGGCGGTATGATCAACAGCGCAACGCTGGATAGCCAAAGCCAGAATCTTTTGTGCCTCCTTGTCCGCCTCTTCCTTAACCATCTCCTTCATCGCTTTTATTTTCTTTAAAAGGTCGTCTTTGTACTCTTTCTCTGTAATATCCAAAAGGACTTTCTTGGCCTCATCCTTGGAAAGTTTGGCAATTCGCTCCAATTTCTCTTCTTGTTTTTTTCTTAAGTCCGCAAGGTCTTTTTTGGTGACTTCGATTTCTTTCTCGTGCTCTTCTAGCCCTGTTCGCCTCTTGTCCAAGTCTTCAATTTTTTGATCGACCTGCTCTTCTCTTTTGGCTAATCTCTGTTCGGCTTGAGCTATCTGATCCCTCCGTTCTTTCTCTTCGGCTTTCGCCTGCTCTTTGATTTTTAGAGCCTCGTCTTTGGCTTCTAGCACCGCTTCTTTAGCTTTTGCCTTGGCGCCTTCTATGAGCTTTTTGGCATTAACTTCAGCGGTTTCGGTTTCCCTTTGTGCCTTAAATTTCCTAAAAAAATAACCAACTGCCAAGGAAGCCGGCACAGCAATCCCTAACAGAAGCAATGTGCTTTCCATTTTATCCTCCATAGGCTTCGGAATAATTATCTCATTGCCGAAGCCGAAGCCCCATACTTAAATTTTTAAGTGCGGGGTCTTCTCTGAGGAAGTCAAAGCATAACGAATCTAGCTGATTTATGTACGATCAGCTTTCATTTTTTCCGATTTTGAACAAAATTTATACGAATTTAAACTCAAAAATGATATTTTCATAACTGGATTTACTGCCTTGACCTTCCTAAAAAACTTTAAAATTCAAAAAACTTGTAATTTTAGAATAGCATTTTTAAAAAATTTGTCAATCCTCATTTTAATGAGGATTGACCCTGAGCGAAGTCCGTTAAACTGGACAAAGTCGAATGGGTCAACTATAAAAAATTGACAAAATAGCGTTAATGTAATAATTTTAGATATCCTCTATTAAATGAAAATTGCTCCTTAAAAACTGGAAGGCGGTGACAAAATGGAAAACTATCTTTCTAAAGATGACACTTATTGGAGAAGTAGATTAAGTAACTTTTATGAATCAGGAGAAAACACCATAGAGAAGTTTTATACCTACATAATACCTACGGAATTCATAGAAAAAGTCATTAAGGGATTAGATCCAAATCTCATAAAGGAAATTTTAAAAGAAACAGAAAATGGTAATTATTTTGAAGAAAGAATCCTAAATAGGCAATTTATTAACAAGTATCTTGTTTATGGCTCAGCTGATGATTTTATTAGACGAATGCCTGATCTAATTTTTAAAATTGTACCCTGCCATTGTACCCTTATTTGGGATTGTGCAGTAATTAGTGAAAGCGAGAAAGCAATTGATTTAATGGTAGAAAAAGGACTAATCAAAAGAGTCTTCTTTAGAAATACAATAATGCACTATTCTCCTCTGATAGCTTATTTTGTAGCACAGGGTTTATGCTTTGAAAAAGCTTCTTTAATTGTTGCGATTGCGAGAGCTAATAATATACCGGCCCGAATAAAAGGGGATTTAAAATTTTATGGGAAAAGAAAACCATTGAGTAAAACCTGTCATTTCTGGACAGAATTTTATAATAAGCGTACGGAAAAATGGCATAGAATCGAAACAGTGCGCCATCCTCTTTCTCAAAAACTTCTTAACTTATTCCGAAAAAACAAAGGTGAAATTTTCACCGAATCACCCTTGCTTCCCAGTGAATAGTTATAACAGCCAACAATTTATTGCTGGCTTTTTTTATTGAATTTTCTTGGACTTTGTGATATTTGGCTTTTTGCCGTAAAACGGAACAACTATTTTCCCCTCGAATTTATCTCGGGGCAAGTTTTGAAATTTTTTGATTATTGATTGCTCTAAATTTTTTGCATCGTTTTCGGAGATTTCAATAATCGGGATATTTAAAGTAAAACCAAATGCATTGGCAGCGGCAATACCGATTCTTAAACCGGTAAACGAGCCGGGGCCGCGAAAAACCGCCACGGCATCCAAATCTTCGGGTTTTGTTTTTTGCTCTTTTAAGAGCTGGTCAATTTTTGTTAATAGTTTCTCCGAGAATTTTTGTTTCGGCCCAAATTCCAAAAACTTGACTTTATCATCTCCTACTAAACCAATTTTTGCTTTATCTTCTGCTGTATTTATATAAAGTATTTTCACTATAATCCCCTTACAAACTATTCTCTTATTCTCAAGAATAAGAGAATACTAATTTTGAATTTTTAACTGAAATTTTGACTTTTTCGCCCTTCGGGTGATCAGCCGCAGGCTGAGACTTTTGAATTTTGAATTATCCTTCTTGTATTTTCGTCAATAAAATCAAATTCTATCCATTTAGCATTTTTAGGTAGCAGACTTTTTATCTTATCTGCCCACTCTATTACAAATATAGCGTCCTTTTCTTGAAATAATTCTTCCAACCCTAACTCCTCCGCCTCTTTTTCGGATTGTAATCGATAAACATCAATGTGATAGATTTTTTTAACCTGTTTACTGTTATCTGTTAACTGTTTACTACGCTTACACTCGCGTATAAGCGTAAATGTTGGGCTTTGAACTTCTTTTATTCCAAAACCTTCTGCCAGGCCTTTTACAAAAGTCGTCTTCCCTCCGCCCAAATCCCCTACCAATCCTAAAACATCGCCTTCTTTTAAAATTTTAGCAAGTTTTTTTCCAAACATCCTTGTCTCTTTAGCGCTTTTGGTAATTATTTGTTTCATTATTTAAAACAACATTCTGACATTCTGCAGAATGTCAGAATGTTGATAGAAATCTATGGAAGATTTTTCCGTAAGGAGAAAGAGAATGAACTACTCGCCTGCCCTGATATTTCTTATTTACTAAACCTGCTTGAGTAAGTTTTCTCAAATGTTCGGAAAGGGTCTTGAAATTGCATTTTAGCTCTTCAGAAATTTCTTCGACGGAAATGCCTTCGTTTTGAGAAATAAGATCGAGGATTTCAATCCGGCGGTGGTTAGCTAAACCCTTTAAGTGCCTCTCAAGTTGTTTTGGAGTTTTATTCATAAAATTATTATACCACAACATTCTCACATTCTGCAGAATGTGAGAATGTTTAGTGAGGGAAACTGATAAGAAATCGGGGTGGTGTGAAAAAACAAAATCCGAAATCTTCAACTAATGCCAAAACATCACCACATTTTAATGTTTTCGCCACTTCTTTTGCAAAATCTTTTGTCTCCCCCGCGCTTTTGGTAATCATCTTTTTCATTAATAAATTTTATCCTTGACAAGACTACTTAATTAAGCATACAATTAAATTACAAAGATCCATTTTCCGAACTGTCACCGTATGGTGGCGTGCCTGGGACAACCAGGATTAGGAGGTGGATCGTTTTTTATTTACCAAAAATCCAAAGATCTTCTTTTCTTCGTTTAATAATATCCCAATAAGTCTTTGAATCGGTTTTGTCCTTATCAAAAGTGCGATTAATAGAACCTGCTACCATATCAGCTAATTGAATTAGAACATCTTTTTTCGAGTCTCTAAATTTTAAATTCTTAATTATTTTTTGTTCGCTTGTGTTTAAGCTTTTCCTTAGATATACAAGAAGTTTTCTCCTAAATAATCTATCCCCTCTACCATCTAATCTAACTTTCGCATTTTTAATCTTACCAAAATTATGTTTCAAAACTGTCTTAACAGTAAAACTATAGAAGGATTCTTTAGAACTTTTAAGCTCTTCGCTATAAATCCTCTCTTTAGGCATTACTATTGCCCTAATTCGAAATTTTGATTCAGCAATAGTCATTAAAAACTCTTTTCTAAATTTCTTTGAACATTTATTGAATTTAAATTCAAAAAAATCAGATTTCTTTAGTCTTCTTCGCAGTTCTTTAATTTTTAGGGCAGTTTTTTCCGCTTCCAGTTCGTCGTCAAAAATTACACAGCAAATAACAAAAGATTTGCTAGAGCCTTTGTCTAACTTAAAGCCCGGATCCCCTGAATCATCTATAAAAACTAACATCTTTTAACCTTTAACATCATTCTAAGTTAATTTTTCTTCTATAATTTTAATTTCTGAGGACCCAATATGCCAACATTTTTATATCTTTTTGCCATTTTTATTTTTAATGAATCATCCTTTTCTAAAAGCTTGAAATACCTATCTCGCGCTTCCTTTAAATCATTTATAAAACTTCGTAAATTTATAATAGTTCTACTATTTCTATCAAGTTTTAGATGTAAATTACTATGATTATGAATAAAAGAATATTTACCTCCCTCAGAATAATTGTGTACCAATTTACATCGCATTGATTTATAAAGATTTCTACCATTATATTTGGGTAAAAATTTATTAACAAAATTTATATAGTTGCACTCGCAAGAATCTTGTCCATAATAAAAACAAGATAGGTGATCAATATAACAACTTGCCAAGATGAATATTCCCATTTTAGCTCCTCCCCTTGCGGCTCTATTAATATCGTCGAAATCCCAATTGAAAAGGGCGTATTTTATTCTCGGTAATACTTCTCTAAATATTCTCAGATAATCACGGTCTGTATATTTTTTCATCTTTCTTCTACAATTTTAATTTCCTATTAATTCCTTCACAAAGCCTCCGATTATTTCGGCATCCTTAGATAATCTGCTATCTATTAATAGACCCTCTTTTGAGAATAAGAACTTTTCTTCGATATCGGGATATCTCAATAAAGAAAATTTTTTAATCTTATTCACGTTATGAGTAAGATTTTTAAAGCTATTCTCTTTTCTAATACATTCTTCTAGGATTTTTTCAAGATCATGATTCAACTTTTTTAAATTTCTCAGTATGAGTTTTCTATTTCTTAATATTTGGTTCTTATTTAAATTTTGATTATTCTTTTCCCATGTCCAATAAAGAAAAGCTTTTAGATATTTTTCTGCTGCTTGCGCACATAAAAATGCTCCTTGCTTCATAAAATCATAGTCATTGCGCTGCGTTAGAAACAAAATTTTAGCGGCTTCCTTATCCTCATCGGCATAATCTATAAATCTAAAATAACCAGATATCATTTTTTTACTTTTATAATCTTAATTTTTTCACAAACAGACATAAGTAGATAAATTGTTTGAATAAAGCGCTACACCTATCCTGACAAAAAATTATTTGGGTGAACCGAACATAACTGATATATATTTATCGTTTATCCCAACGCCCATTTCCTTAAAATTAGGATTTAAAATATTTTTTCTGTGTCCCTCGCTATTCATCCAAGCATTCACTAAATCATTATAATCTTCCCAATCCCTAGAAAGGTTTTCGCCTGCCCATTTATAATTATAGCCAGTTGCTAGAATAAAATCCCAGGGAGTTTTGCCGATAGGATTGTTGTGAGAAAAATAATTTCGTTCCTTCATATCCTGAGCCTTATTCTGAGCCGCTAATGCCAGTTTATCGTTTAAGACAAGGGGTTTAAGCCCAGCTTTAGCTCTTTCAGCATTATGAGCATTAATAACATCTTCTTTAGTAATTTCTTTATGGTTGATTGATGAAGTCCCAAGAGATAGCGAATATTTATCGGTTTCAGGAGTATGTAAATACCAACCTCCTAGAAAGCTAATAATTAATAAAACAATTATTACGACATATTTATAATGTTTTTTTATCCAATTATTATTTATATGTATCATTATCTTTATTTTAATCTTTTATTTAAGAAAATCACAAGCAATAAGAAGTATTTTTATGTTTACGTCTCTCAAAAAAATCACCTGAAATTTTTTACTTTTTACACGCCTTTTAAAAAATGTGTCTTTAAGTGTCCATGCATCGAAGAAAAAGCGTTAATAAAATTAGCTTGTTTTGAGCGTATTGTCCTGAAGGAACAAAAAGGAAGCAATCTGCCAAATCAAGCGAGACATCGTGTGAGGAGATGCGAGCGAGGGCATGCCGAAGGGGATGTTCGGGTTTGAAACGAAAAAACAAACAATTTTTTCCGCCAGAGGCGGATCAGCCTTTGGCTGAAGCTTTTTCGAGCGCGTGGTGCCTTCTCGCCTCGATTCGACATCAAGTCGAAGCGGGTTGGTACTTTTCGGCAGTGAAAAGTACAGAAATCAAAACTTCTCTTTAATCTTCATCCTCTTTAAATAAACTATTAAACCCAGAGACCCAATTATCAAAAACCAGCCGAGAAGGTTTAAAATGCTTTCAGTCCTTTCCTGTTTGACTTCATAAACAACTTTTGGTTCGTTTAAAGGCTCGGCGTGAGCAACTGATGCACCTTTTATTTTAGATTTCTTTTCTTTTTTGGGTTTTGTCCAAATCAGCTTGAAGTCGTTTTGATAGCGAGGCAAAATGCGGTAGCCGGTTTTGGTTTGAGAAACTATGCCGGAAATCTCCACAATATCGCCTTTGTGCAAACGCGGTTTCTTAATGCCTGTCAATTTTTTTATAACAATTTTTATCTCTCCTGAGCCGTCGGAAATGTAAAAAGTTGAGCCGGAAGTTTTAGTTACGGTTCCACGGACTCTAACCAGCATACCGGAAAAATTGGCGATGTCTTTTATCTTTATTTTTTGAGGAACGGGCGGCGGACGTTTATCTAAAATTATTATGTCCTCAATACCTGATATTTTAAGCCTTTTTTCACCGTAACTTTCGGAAATCTCGCCTGAAACACTTATAAAAAATCCCAAAAGAAGATTCGGAAATTTTTTGTAGTAGGAATATACCTGGATGCCAGCGGTTTCGTCCTGAATGTAAAAATAACTTTGACTTAACACGCCTGGAGTGACCGAAACTACACCAAAAACTTTTACTTTTGTTCCTTTGGGCTGTTTCCTAGCTTCACTTATAGGCAAAACTTTATAATCTTCTTCAGTACTTTTAGGGGTAATTTTTATGTCTTCGGTTATTCTAGGTAAAATCCGAAAATTTCCGCTCCAATTGTTTACTATCCCGGTAATTTCCGCTTTGTCGCCTTTATGTTTTTGAGGAAGAGTAATGCCGGTTTTATCCTTAATATAAATTTTGGCGGTGCCTGAGCCGTCGTCAATATAAAAAGTGTCGCCGGATGTTTCGGTTATTGCGCCGGAAATTTTTACCAAAGCACCTTCCCATTGAGAAATTTCTCCAGTTTTAATTAAAAATGGAATTACGGTTTCCTTAGAACTGATTTCTATTTCAGAAATATCAGTAATTTGCAGTTCTTTTTCTGAATAATAAGTTCCGATTTTGCCTTTGATAGTGAGCCGGGTGCCAATTTCAATATTGGATGGCCAAGTGCCATTTTTTAATTTTAGGCGGATTCCTCCGGTTTCATCCTGAATATACAGCCGGTCAGAAAAGAATATGTCCGGCAATGCCGTAACGACGCCGCTTACTTTAACCTCGCTGGTCTGGATTTTGGCATCTTTTATTTT
>CAYZYZ010000027.1:0-4914 GCA_964482765.1 uncultured Candidatus Saccharibacteria bacterium
GCGCGCCAGTTTCACTGGCACGAAATTCGGCGGCGGCGGAAAGCGAGGGCGGGCAGAAATTCTTGTTCAAAAAAGGTTCCCGCCACGGGCGGACAGGCATTCAGTAATTGCGACCACGTCGAACGTGGTTCGGCCCTTGGCCGACCAAAATTTATTTACTATGAGTTACGAAATACAGTTTTAGAACCATTTTTCTTTTAGCCAAGCAACAGCTTACGATTTAGATACGTTCACACTAATTATCACGAAAGAAAAAATTCACTAATTTATCGCTAATTATTGATATTTTGTAATTCAAGGTACTTACTATTTTTTTATCCCATTAGAAAGGGTGGGGCTTTCTAACGGGGTTTGTTGTGTTATAATATCTTTCATGAAGATTCAAAGCAAGATTATAAGATTCAAAACCAAAAAAGAGTTCGAATATATTGATATAACTGACAAGGTTCAGGGATTTATCAAAGAGTCAAAAGTAAAAGACGGGCAGATTCTGGTTTTTTCCCGTCACACAACAATGGCAATTAGAGTGAACGAAAAAGAAGATGGTTTTTTTAAAGATTTCGAGCAATTCTTTACAAAGATTCTGCCCAAAGAGAAATATTACAAGCATAATGATTTAGATATTAGAACGGAAAATTTGGTCTGTTCTGATGAGGGCGAAGAGTGTTTAAATGGTCACTCCCACTGCCAGCACTTTCTTTTGGGAACTTCAGAAACCATACCAGTTGTAGATAGCAAACTGGCACTCGGCAGGTGGCAGAAGGTTATTGCTATAGAGCTCTGCGGTCCTCGGGACAGAGAAGTGCATCTTCAGCTTTTAAGCTGATTTCTAATTTCAGAAATCCGCCTTTGCCCCATGAGGTGCAGCTTCGGCGGATTTTTAAATTTCTTGTTGCTTTCCTTCAAGATTCATAATATAATTTTATGATTTGCGAACATTGAAAAAGAGAGGAGTGATCTTTATGGGTAAATTAGATGATATGGTTATACTTACGGGTAATGCCAGTAGGAACTTGGCTTTAGGAATATGTAAAGAATTGGGCAAAGAGTTGGACGAAGCAGAAATTACCAGATTCAATAATGGAGAAGTTAAGATTAAACTGGGCGATAGAAGGAGCGTTCATGGAAAAAAAGTATTTATCATAAATTCCACTGAGCCCCCTGCTGAAAATATCATTGAGCTTGCATTGTTGATTGATGCTGTTGCTAGGTCTTCAGCAGGAGAAATTCATGCAGTAATACCAAGCTATGGCTATGCTCGCCAGGATCGTAAAGACAGGCCTAGAGTTCCAATTAGCGCCAAGGTAATGAGCAGAATAATTTCCCATGACAAGCTTAATAGCGTATTGTTGCTTGACCCGCACTCAGAAGCAATAATGGGATATTTTCCTGATTATGTAACGGCAAATCACCTATACGCATCTGCAATCCTAATACCTGAAATAAAGAAGATAATGAAAAGAGATTTTTTAGTTGCTTCTCCAGATGAGGGTGGAGTACCTAGAGCCGAAGCATACTCAAGACGTTTGGGTCTTGGTGGACACTGTGTTGTTTTTTATAAAAGCAGACCAAAACCGGGAGAGATTAACAAAGAATTAACAAAAATTATAGGAAGCGTGAAAGGTAAGGACGTGCTTTTTATTGATGATATGATAGACTCGGGAGGAACCCTCGTTGCTAATGCCGAGGTGGCTAAAGCCGCAGGCGCCAAAGATCTATATGCAGCAGTTACTCATGGCATATTTTCCGGTAAGGCATTAGTAACTTTACCAAAACATTTTAAAAAAGTTATTTTTACCAATAGTATATATAGAGATGAAAGATATTTACCTGATACATTTCAAGAAGTAAAGGCTGATCCTCTTTTAGCTGATGCCATACTGCGCATTTATGAAAGAAGGTCTCTAAGTGAACTCTTTTTAAATAATTAATTACTAGGATGCAAATTTGCATCCCTTTTTTTATTCATTTTTATTTTGCAATTTGTTTTGTTCGGTTTTTGGACATAAAATAGATATTAAGAAAGAGGCGCTCCGACCCGGGTCGGAGCGCCTCTTTTAATTATTCTTCACTTCAATTTTATATCCGTTGTTTCAGTAATATCCTGCAGTTTATTCGCTTTAATTCTTTCGCCGGAAACAGTATAGAGATAATCGCCGATATAAAGGCTTCGCTTTACTGAATTATTATCTTCGTAGTAGTAATAACTTTGATTTTTCAAAGAAGAGACGTCGTCTATATGAGTAACTCTTCCTTTAAGTTTTATTCCCTCTAAAGAGATTTCATAGATATAGGCGCCCTGGAATTTATACTCGCCATAAGTTGAGGCAGTTGATTTAGAATCAGCCTTTTGGGCTTCGGTAAGCTCGGCTAAGAGGATAGGGAGCACTAGAAGTTTTTTGTTTTTACTAAACAGAAAGGCTTTGTGGTCCTCTAAGGCATAGGAGTCAGTTCCGCGGTCGCCGATTAAAACCTTGTGCATCTCTTTAGGGTTTTTAAAGTCAGTAACATCAAAAATCGCAATTTTCATTCCTTGATACCAGGCAAAATTTCCTTCACCGGGGTCAGCTTCAGAGGTATTTTTACCAATACCTATAATATGGTTTTCATCATAAGGATGGAGGTAGTCAGAGTAACCGGGGATTTTTAAAGCGCCCAAAACCTTGGGATTTTTGGGATCCGACATATCCAAAGTAAAGAAGGGGTCAACCTTTTTGAAGGTTACAAGATAGGCTTTGTTGCCCATAAAGCGGGCAGAGTAAATTTTTTCTCCTTTTGCCAACCCTTCAATATTGCCGGCTATTTTTAAATCCGAATCTACCACATAAACATTATTTTGGGAGGTGGAATCCTCATCCTCAGTACGAGAAACTTCACCTTTGGTGGTAGCAATTCTGAAATAATCATTGTATTCATCCATCGAAAACTGGTTCAAGATAGTTCCCGGTACTTCAAATGAGCCGATAAAAGAAGTTGCCGATTCCTCCAGTTTGAATTTATAAACAGTGGTTTTTTCATCATTTTGTTTGGGTAGTATCCCATATTCTAAATAACTATTACTTGAGCTTGCAATATAGATGTTTTTGGAAGAAGCATAAACATTCTCGGAGTAGCCGGCGATTACTTTTTTGTCTATGTCTTTTTTTAGATCTTTGGCGGGTACAGAGACTATAGATATAAAAGAGCCGAATCCTTCTGGATTTATATATCCGATATTTGCACAGTCAGAGACCGGTTCCAACTCTTTCTGATTGTTTTTGGAGTCCTTAAATTTAGGAATGATATCCGTTCCTTTTATGTCGCTTTTTTCATAAAGAAGGTAGCTTGGGTAGCTAGTTAGTATAAGATAGATATTATCATCTACTTTTCTGGAGGCTGAGTAGGCTCCTTCATATTCTATGTTTCTTACTTCTTTTGGCTCTTCTTTTTTGGAGGTATCATATATCTTCACAAAAGTTGTATCATTGTTTTCGTATTTTCCTTCCTTGCTTGCCTTAGCATAGTTTATTCCTATTACAACAAGACGATTGTCATCAATAAAAAGTTCGCTTGGCTTCGCAGTGTCTTCAGTGCCAAAATTGATTTTAGCTGCAATTTTAGTTTCTTCTGGAGGATAAGCACTTAAAATAAAAACATTCTGTCCAGAGACCGTGTAAATGTATTTCCCGTCATTTTTTACAAAATCCGCTTCATCAACTCCTTCTACCTGCACATTTGTTTTTGAGTAGTCAGGAGCTTCCGGAGCCGATGGAGCAGCTTGAGGAGCGCTAAGCATAAAATCGCCGCCGCCTTTGTCGCCCCCAGGATACTTTCCTTTTTTATAGGCTTCCGCTAAAAGCTCGCAGGATTTGAATTTTGGCAGGCTACTTGAAGGCGAGGTTTTTGGTTTAATAAAATTAAAGTAATAATATAAGCTTCCGCCAGTAATTAAGATAGCTAAAATTACTACTATTGAGGTTAACGCCCTTTTGTTTTTTAGAAGGTTCATTTTTGTCCTTGAATTATCTTATTTAATTTTAATACTTTTTGTTCCAAAAATGAAAGTTGTTTGCTTTACAGGGTTTTTTAGGAGTAAAATAAAGCTATAAAACACGAAGAAATGAAGGAAGAAAAAGAAGAATTTTACGAAAGTTTCCCGTCTCAGATTATATTCTTATCAGCAATTGTTACTTTTTTAAGCTACGCTTTAGGCGCTCTGATTTTTTATTTGGTTGATATATACTGGGCGGGTTTTTATACTCTTTTTGCTCTGAGTTCGCTCTTTATTGGCTTAAGGTACCGCTGCCGGTTTTGTTATTACTTTGGCAAAAGGTGTCCTACTGGGTTTGGAGTTTTGGCTGGTCTAATTTTCAAGAAAGGAGATAATAAGGAGTTTGAAAATCCCAGAAATCTCGTTCCGGCAGCGATTTTTGATTTTACCGTTCTCCTTCTGCCTATAATCCTGGCAGTTACTTTAATGATTATTAAATTCTCTTACCTTACTTTAATTCTTCTTGCTTTTTACATAGTTGGCGCTGTTCTTCCGGGATTTTTCTTGAAAAAACTTTTGCTGTGCAAACACTGTATGCAGAGAAAACTCGGCTGTCCAGCTTGCGAGAAGATAGGAAAGTGTAGCTAAAATAATGAATTACAAAAAAGTTGCCTATATTCTTCTTTTTACCATTCTCGGTGTGATCTTAAGCACTATTTTGCACGGCTTGATAGAGATACCGGTTATCCTTCTTTTAATTTCAGATTTCAAAAAATATGGATTAGGTTTAAGTTGGAGCGATTGGTATCTAACTCATCATGTAGGAACCGTTATTTTGTTCTTAGGCGGGATTGTCCTGGGAATTTTTTTGGGATTTAAGTACTGGAAGAAAATTTATGAGAAAAGTAAGTAAAGTAGAATTCAAAAACAGTCTAAAAGATACG
>CAYZYZ010000027.1:5014-9554 GCA_964482765.1 uncultured Candidatus Saccharibacteria bacterium
AAGCCCGGCGAGACGGTTTTACTAAAGCCCAATTTCAATACCGCTGATCCTTACCCTGCTTCTACTGATTTGGAATTTTTAAAAACAGTCGTCCAGCTGGTTTATGGTGCCGGCGCCAAACTGGTTATGATAGGCGACTCATCCACCATGAGTATAAATACCCGCAAGGTAATGGAGAAACTCAATGTTTTTGAGTTGGAAGAGCTGGAGGAGCCGGCGCGGGTTTATGTTTTTGAAGAAAGAGACTGGGTCAAAAAAGAAATACCCAAGGGAAAATATCTTAAAAAAGTTAGCCTTTCAGAAATATTATTCAGGCCGGATCGGTTAATTTTACTGCCTTGTTTAAGAACTCACTTTATTGCTCAATTTAGTGGTGCTTTAAAACTTTCAGTTGGTTTTATGAAACCCATTGAGAGAACTTGGCTTCATATGGGCAATATTCAAGAAAAAATAGCCGAGCTTAATACTTTAATACATCCGGATTTAATTATTATGGATGCCCGCAAATGCTTCATTAATAAAGGTCCGGCGAAAGGGGAGGTGCGTGAGCCGAATTTAATTTTAGCTTCCACTGACCGGGTAGCCATTGATACAGAAGGCATAAAAATTATCCAAAGCTTTGAAGGCAACTCTCTTGGAGGAATAAATCCATTAGAGCTTCCTCAAATCAAAAGAGCTTTAGAGCTTGGTATAGGGAAAGAGGCAGAGGATTTGCAATAATGAAGCCAAAAAAGCGGTCAAAAACCAAAAAAAGCAAGAAGCTCCAAAAAATTAAACAAAAAGCTATAAAAAAAGAAGTAAAAGTTCCTAAGAAGGGTAAGAAGAAAGAAAAGGGTAAGCCCAAAAGAAAAAAATATTGGCTCAAAGGATTTTTTTACGGCTGGACTTTTTTTATCTTTTCTTTTTTCGCGCTTCTATACGTTTCCGACGAAGCGCTTTTTACTCTTCTTTACCCAGGCTGGCTGGTTACTTCTTTTGTAGCGGGCAAAGATTTTGCCAATGCGCCGATAATAGGTTCTATAATTATATCTGTAATATTTATTGCCCTTTTCTTTTACTCTCTTTTAGGTTTAGGTATTGGCTTGGTAATTAGTAAAGTAAAATACGGAACTTTCTTCGAGCCGGAATTTGTAAAGAAAGTAAAGGCACTCATTGTCAAACTGAGAACAAAGCTGAATAATTTTTCTAAAAGCAAGAAAAAAAATAAGGCTAAGTCAGCAAATAAAAAGAAAAAACGGGCTAAAAAATAACTTTGCTTTTTTGTTTTCAAAAAAGAGTTATAATATAAAGAAATTAACGAAAGGACGAAGAATGAAAAATTTTTTAGCACTAACCATCCTTTTTTCATTGTTGGGTGGCTTGTTTTTTATTAATTTAAATCTGGCAAAAGCAGGTGTAGCGGGAGCAGAATTAGACCAAGCTTATGAGCAGACTTTGGGCAGTGGCTGGACAGTTATCGGCAATTGGGGAGACCGAATTCAGACATTCAGACCAAGCAAAAACCGGATAGTCAGCGTAGATGTTTATCTAATAGACCGGCAAGATGGCTCAACCATCACTTTACAGGTTATAAAAGAAGATACGGGTGCAGTTGTGGGAACGGAATCCCATCAATTATCCGGCCCGGCTGATGATACCTGGGAAACATTTTCTTTCACCCCTCCCCATTTGTAACTGTTGTACCCGAAGCTCGTTACTGGCTTAAATTAACTATAGATGATAACCTAACCCGATGGACTTGGAATAATACCGGTGGCGGATATGATCGTGGCTACTTTAAACTCAACCCGGCTTATGACGTTCTCTTTAGAGTTTATGGAAAAACTGAAAGCAGTCCTACTCCCGCCACTCCCAAAAGTTCAACTGAAGAAGGCTCTAATATCGGGAACCAAATTGACCAAAGCATTGCCAAACCAGTCCTGTCTTATATAGAGAAAAATGGAGAGAAAAAAGACGCGCCAATTAGCGATGAAATTAAAGTTTCTTCAAATGATAAATTAATAATTGCTGGAACCTCTTTTGCTGGAGCCAGCGTAGCAGTATTTATTGGCGAGGAAGATTATAAAGCTGAGACTGATACAAATGGTAATTGGACTTTTAATGCTCCTATTTCCAAGATAAAAGACGGCAGTTATACAATTCAGGCTCAAGCCCAGACTGCGGAAGGCAAGGGTTCAGAGAAAGCCGATTTATTCAAGCTCAAGAAAGAAGAGAACAAGCCCGTTACTGCAACTCAAAACCCTTCTATCTGGCAAAAAATTCTGACGACTTACTTTCCTTATGTTGTGGGTTCGCTGATAGTCCTTCTTTTAGCATTAACGACATTGCTTTATTACCTTACCAAAAAAAGAGAAGTACCCAAACCACTGGAAAAGAAGCCGATTGAGAAGATAGCCGATGAGCAGAAACCCAGAAAGAAAATCAAGCTAATTCAAAACTAACTAAATTTTTTAGTAAAATTAAAGAGGCTTATGCGTATTTGGAAATTGTTAATCATTTTAATCTTATCCTTTTTGGTAATTTTTCCTGCGCTTTCTTACGCTGCTGATTTTAGATTTAAAGAGGAGAGAGTATCCATTCAAAAGTCAGAGACGATAAATGATGATCTTTATGTTGGAGCCGGAGATATTACCGTGGAGGGAACAATCAATGGAGATTTGTTTGTTTTTGGTGGTCAGGTAAGAGTAACAGGAGAGGTTAAAGAAAATTTGTTTGTTGCTGGAGGACAGGCAGTTCTTGAAGGGAATGTCGGCAAGAATTTAAGAGTTGCGGGCGGAAATGTAACGGTTAGAGGCAAAATCGGGCGAGACCTTTTGGTGGCTGGCGGGAATGTTGAAATAGATAAAGGCGCAGAGGTTTTAAAAGATGTCAAAGCCGCTGCCGGAGGGCTGATTATCTCCGGAACTGCTGGTTCTGTTCAAGCCGAAGCGGGCAATGTAACTTTAACCAATACCGCCAAAATAAACGGAGATCTTTCATACACCAGCGATAATAAAGCAACTATAGAGGATGGCGCAGTTGTTTTAGGAAAGACTGCTCATACAAAGCCTTCTGAGCGACCAAAAGGGCTGGCACTGCTTTTTACAGCCGGGAAAATACTGTCAGTAGTTGTAACTATTTTGATATCGCTTTTGTTTTTGTTTGTCTTTCCTAATAAGTCGGAAAAAATCGCTACAAGCTGGAGGGAGAAATTTGGTTTGAACTTATTATGGGGATTCTTATTCTTGATAGCGGTTCCGGTGGCAGTGGTGATATCATTTATTACGATTATTGGTTTTCCTTTAGGGATAGGCGGGATTCTGCTGTATGTAATTTTGCTCTATTTAGGGAAAATCCTAGGCATAATATCTTTGGGAACCTGGGTAGAGAATTTGGGCAAGAAAGAGAAAGAACTCAAGCCGAGCTGGCTTTTTGTTATTCTAGCAGCAATTTTTTACAGCATTTTCAAACTCATACCTTTTATCGGCTGGCTGGGGACGCTTCTAATATATCTTACAGGATTGGGCGCTTTGGTTCGCTTTGACTGGGAGCTTGTAACCAAACTCAAAAAAGATAAAATATTTTAATAAGTAGTTGTCTAACTTTTCCCTAAGAAAGCATTTTGTTCTTGACAAAAAAAGATAAGATAGTATTTTTAAAGAAAGGGTCATACCTTTTGAAATATTCAAAAAATAAGGACGATGACCTTTTTTTAATTCTTTGCTAAATTAATAAGTAAATAGAGGCTTAAGGTTAGGGACGGAAACCTTTAGGTCGATTAAGTCTTAAAAAAATTAAAAAGGAATAAAAAAATGAACAAATCAAGAATTACAAAAAGTCTAGTTACTATCCTAGCAGTTGCTGTATTGGCAATCGGCGCCACCGGAGCTTACTTTAGTGATACCGAAAGAATTTATAGCAATACTTTTGCCACAGGGACATTGGACATCGCTGGAACCTCGAATTTCCCACTGAATTTCACCAACCTCGCTCCAGGCGGCACATACACTCAGGATGTAGCTGTGCATTTAGGGGGAACTCTCCCTGCTGATATCTACTTTGGCCTGAAGAATGAGAGTGGTGCAGATTTAAGTGCTGTCTTGGATCCAGCTATCTACGATGTTGACAACAGTACTTGGGTAGCAGGTGGCCAACCGGCTACGTATTATTTCGACCACTGGACCAAAGCAGCTGGCAATGTTTCCCCTGACCAGTGGAGAACTTACCGAGTCTATGTCAAGATGGACCCAGGAGCAAACAATACATACCAAAATCTGACAAACTCTACTGAAGTGATTCTCTACGGCACGCAAGTAGGCGCACCCTTCCCTGGAACAGCACCCTACTTGTACTAAGAATAACCTTCAAAACCTTTCTACTACCTTTGATGAAGTCTTCTATATTCAGCAACCATAGAATTTGATTTGAAGGTTTTGACCCTGCACTAAAATGTCTAAGTATAGTGCGGGGGAATAAACCTTTAAAAAACTTTAAAAAGATGAAAAAAATTAAAATTAATTGGCAGAAAGTTGGTAAAGTTGTAAGTTTTGGAGTTTACAGC
>CAYZYZ010000028.1:0-9490 GCA_964482765.1 uncultured Candidatus Saccharibacteria bacterium
AAAAAAATAAAACACCACCCGCAACCTAAAACACAATTCTCTTATTCGCAAGAATAAGAGAATTGTTTGTATGGTAAGGAGGAAGGGACAAAATTTGAAAAACGGAAAACCCTCCTTCGCCGAGTGGGGCTTATCCGCCTCTGGCGGACCAATCCCCACTTATAAAAAACTCACTCAAATTTTACCATTTTTGGAGAATTAAAAAAACGAAATAAACTATTCTCATATTCTCAAGAATATGAGAATAGTTTATGGTATAGGTTAAAATAAACCGAATTTGGAATTAAAAAACGAGCCCTAAGACTCGTTTTTTTATTAATTATTCTGTGGTAGTGCCATCAAATTCTGGGGAGTCCGCTTCAGCTTCCTCTTTAGTTACTCTTACAACACCATCTTTATGATGAGCTGGCGAGTAAATGGTGTAGAGTTTAAGAGGCTCTGAATCAGAAATATTAATCACATTGTGCTGGACGCCGGCAGGAACAACTATGGCAACCCCGTCTCCCACTTCATACTCATTACCGTCAATAATGAATTTTCCTTGGCCCTTTTCAAAACGGAAAAACTGGTCATTGTCGGGATGTACTTCCATACCAATTTCCTCTTTTGGCTTAAGACTCATCAACACTAACTGGCTATGTTTTCCCGTATAAAGAACTTTCCGAAAATTATCGTTTTCTAAAGTTATTTGTTCAATATTGTCCCTAAAACCTTTCATAATATCTCCTTTTGATTAGCTTATAATTTTATGTTAGCACAAATGATAAACTCTACCCAAATTTACCACTTTTGAGAAATTAAAAAAGACTGATATTTCACCAGCCTTGAAATTATAATAGTTCTTCGAGTGTCTTTTTTGGCACTCCACCGCCAATGGGAAAAATGTCTTCCGGGTTAATATAATCTTTAAATGCAGATTCATCGTTTGCATAACCATGCGTCATGTCAATTTTTGATATTTGCAAATGAAGATGTTCTGGCCAATTGCCATTAGCTTTAGTATAACCTTTAGCCACGTGGCCGATGAGTTCGCCTTTCTGGATAATTCTGTTACCCTGTTTTACTATATTGGGCGCAAAATCTAAATGCGCATAAAAAATATTTAAGCCGTTTTTCGCCTTAAGAATTATAATATTGCCCCAGTCGTTTTCCAGTTCACTGCTAAAATAGTTACCAGCTATAATTACCTTTGATTCCATAATAGAGAATATGGGATTACCTGCCTTTAAGAAATAATCTGTCCCCAGGTGTAAGCCCCAATCCATTACCTTTCTGGATTTCTTATTATAATAGATTCTTCTGTCCCCAAAAGGCATACAAACAATTGTATCCTGCAAATCTTTTCGCATTCTTCTGTCGAGCTCTTCTATATCATAATTCTCGATTTTATACCTTTTAACCAAGTCTTCATATTTTACTAATACCATTTTATTAAGGAGCTCGGGCTTAAAGGGCGGGACTACAGGAGATGCTTTCCAATCAAAACTGCTTTCTTTTCTCATCTTCATCCCTCCAGTATTAAAATATGATCTTTAATACTTCGAGCTATTTTACCACTTTTCAAAAAATTAAAAAAATCGGGCAAACAAAAAAACTGATAATCCGATTAATTAAATTCTTTCATAAAATTAACGAACTTTTCGCCGTAAGGCGAGAGCGAATGAGTAACTTGTAATCCTTTTTGTGCTTTGTTAACCAGGCCTGCCTGAACTAGCTTATGGGTATGAGTCGAAATGGTTTTGAAATTGCCGGAGAGCTCTTTGGCAATTTCATCGACGGTTATGCCGTCATTTTGCGCAATGAGGCGCAAAATAGCAACTCGGCGAAAATATGAAACGCCCTTAAAGTAGCGTTCCAGCTGTTTTGGTGTTTTTTCCTTATTATTCATGCCTTTATTCTAACAAACAATTCTCTTATTCGCAAGAATAAGAGAATTGTTTGTAGTGGCTGGCAAGAAAACCAGAATTGTGTGGTCGGTTGGAAAAAATAGAAAAGTTAATTACAAAAAGTGAGGCAAAATATGCTAATCGCTTTTCAAGAAATCAAAAAAACAAATAGGTATTTTTAGAGTGACATTCTTTTATCATAAACTATCATTATTTATTCTATGTTATCAAAAATAGTAACATCACCTTCGTCGTACTTTCCTATTTCAAAACCATCATAAGTAAAATAGGCTCCGTTTTGGTAAAAATACAAAGCAGTTTTTCTATCTAAAACTAATATAAACCCCCTTGTAACTGAATGTAATGGTATGATATCAATTCGTCTTACTTTTACAAAAATCTCATGAAGTTTATCAAAAATAGAATTTTCTA
This sequence comes from uncultured Candidatus Saccharibacteria bacterium, assembly GCA_964482765.1. GTDB lineage: Bacteria > Patescibacteriota > CPR2_A > CG2-30-33-46 > CAYZYZ01 > CAYZYZ01. The sequence continues at coordinate 2,319 of CAYZYZ010000028.1, forward strand.
CTCCTCTCTCTTTTAAAAACTTTTTTATAAACAAATATGGGAAAAATTTGTAAAGAACTTTCTCATACCATCTTAGATTTATCTCTTTCATAGTAAATCTCCATCAATTTTATCTAATAAATCATCGCATCTTTGCAATAACTGTACAACCCTTGCATTATCTTTTGACTCCTTAAGAATATCTAGTGCTTTAATACAAATTTTAAGCGAGCGGTAAGCTACCCATGCAGAATTTCTTGAGTCGTCCAATAAAATTCGACACATAACTTTATCCTCTTACTTCGCCTCAAGTTTACTTGAAACAGATCTGGCTATTTTAGGATATAGAAGATAATGATGCCAAGAAAGAATCTCTATTGCTTCGGCTTTTTCGGCAATATCTGCAACCTGTGTTTTTAAAAAAATGTTTATTTCTTTCTGTAACTCCTTTGCTTCCTGAACTATTGATTCCCTTTCCGGATTTATTAGTTTTTCCATCTTTTCAAATTTAGCCTCTTGTTCTGGCGTCATTACAAGATCTACTCCTTCAGCATCCGCAATTTTTTCAACTAAGTTTTTTGTTTTCTGCAAACTTTCTTTCATTGCTTCTATAAAATCTTTATCACTTTCTTTGTTGATTCCTCTATCCTTCAGTTTTTCTTCTTCTTTCTTCTCACTGAAATACAGAAAGCATTTTTCTGTTTTGTTACAACGCTCGCACCAACGATCGCAATAATTATAAATGCCGGGGGTAAAACTTTTCCAAGGAATTTCTCCAATTCCTAAAGTATTTTCAATTAACTTTAATCTTTCTTTATAAGATAACTTCTTTTTCATAGTCACATCTATTTACAGCCTTGCTATCATTCTCACATTCTCGAGAATGTGAGAATGATTTTCTTTTTATTGTTTGTTGTCTGATTTCGAAAGCTAAAATTAAACGAAATTTTTAGTTTTTTCGACTCGCGTGCTCGGTTCTCGCCTCGATTTGAGTCGAAGCGGGTTGGTATTTTTGATCACTCAAAAGTACAAGAAAAACTATATCTTCGTTTCCGTGTAAGGGCAAATATCTTTAAACGCGCAAATACCGCACTGCTTGTAAGTAGGTTTGGGGCTAAATTTTGATTTCCTTATTTTTTTGGAAACCTCAAATATCTCTTTTTTAACTTTTTCCAAATCTTTCTCTGTTTTAGAAACCTCTCCTTTTATTCCGGATTCAATAAAATAAAGACTTACTTTATCCGGCAATCTCCCTTCCATCTCTTTATAGGCTAAAGCATAAACAGAGAGCTGACGCGATTGTTTTGTCCTTTTGTCTGCTTGCTCTTTTTCGGTTACAGCCGAGGTTTTAAAGTCAGAAATTTCAATAAAATTTTTGTCCTCATATATAACATCAAACCTTCCGTTGACTCTGGAAACTGAGCCGTCTTCTAAAACCAAATTAAAAGCGAACTTTTCCTCTATTTTTTTAGGCAGCCGTTCTTCTGTTTTTTGTTTTTCATAAAAGTTTCTTAAGGCTTCTCTTCCGGCTCTCAACCTCTCCTCTTCATGTTCCCTGGTTATAAATCCTTCAGAGATCCATGACTCCTCAAAAAACTGCCACAACTGCTCTAGGCTCACCTCTCTGCCGGCTAATCTTAAAGCAAAATAATTGGCAATAGCTTTGTGAATTGCGGCTCCATAATGAACAGCATGGTGTTTCAAAATGGGAACTTTGAGTATGTGAATGTACTTGAATTTCAAAGGACAAGTTAAGTAGTCATCTATCTGATGAGGGCTTAAATTTAGCCGCTTATCCTTGGTAAAAAAACTCTCTGGTAACTCTTCTTTTTCTTTTTTCTGGTGTTTTTCTATTTTTATTTCTGGTTTAAGTCTGTGAATTCTTTTAGCGAGAAGCGGCTCATCCAGAGCCTCTATTACAAACTGCGAAAGTTTAGCAGGTCGTGCTCCGCCATAATCTAAAGCTGAGGTTAAATAAAGCTCCTTTTTGGCTCTTGTCATTCCCACATAAAAAAGACGCCTCTCCTCCTGTAAATGATAATCGCCCTCTGGCAAACTCTCTTTTACAAACTCCTCGGGAACCGGAATCGCCTCACCTCTTCTTCTTTGAGGAAAACGATTGTCAGCGAGATTAACCAGAAAAACCGCCTCAAACTCCAAACCTTTTGCCTTGTGAACCGTTAGGAGATTAACCGCATCCAGATCCGGTTCCACGTCTGCTAGCTCGGGATTGTCTCCCATTTCTAAAAGCATATCAAGGTATTCTTTAAATTTTAAAATCGACTTGTCAAAGGAGGTCTGTTCAAAATCTCTTATCTTGTCAAAGAATTTGGCGATGTTCTGCAGTTTTACCTCACTTCTTACTGACTCTTCTTTCAACAATTTAGAAATGTAGCCTGAGTCTTTAAGAAATTCATAAACCAACTGACCTGTGCTGTGAGTCGGTATAATCTTTGAGAGTTTGTCCAACTTATCCTGAATGTTTTCTAACTTTTTTTCGGTCTCCTCTTCAACTCCAAGCTCAGCTAGCAACTCCTTATCTTTTGATAGGCTTCTTAAATATTTGTTCTTTCTTTTGGCAATGCTCGACAAAGCAATCAGCTCACTGGGTTCCACATTGTAGATTTCTGATGTTGCCAAGTGATAAAAACTCAGGTTGTCGGTAAAATCCGTCAAAGAATTAATAAAAGAGGTTAAAATCCTAACTTCGGGACGCTGGTATAATCCGCTCCCTCCGGAAAATTTATAAGGTATTCCCCTGGAGTTTAAAGTATGAATAAACGGCTCACGATGATCATTGGCTCTGTAAAGAATGGCAAAATCTTTGTACCGATATTCACCTTTTTTAACCTTGTCTTCTATTATTTGGGAAACTCTATCAGCTTCAGTTAAATAAGTATCGCAATGAATGTGGAAAATGTTTTGTCCGGATTCTTCTGTTTTTAATTTCTTGTCTATTTTGTATTTAACTTCTAGGCGATCCGGGTTATTATGCTGGATTAGTTTATAGGCTGAATCTAAAATTTGCTTTGTAGAGCGGTAATTTTTAATTAAAACAATTTCTTGAGATTTCGGATAATGTTTTTTAAAGTCTAAAATATTGGAAACCGCCGCGCCCCGAAAACGAAAAATCGATTGATCATCGTCGCCGACGACGGTGATGTTTAGTTTTCCGGCAAGCAGTTTCAAAAGTTCATTTTGGGCATAATTAGTGTCCTGAAATTCATCAACCAAAATGTATTTGAATTTTTTCTGATACTCTTTCAGGATTTTTGGATTTCTCCGGAAAAGCTTAATCACCTTAACTACCTGATCGCCGTAATCCACATTGCCGCTTTCCTCCATTAAGGCTTGGTATTTATCGAAAGCCAGGGCTAACTCTAAAAGTTTTTCATTTTCCAGGTTTTTTTCCTTCTTTATTTTCTTCTGGGCAAACTCTAAAAACTCTTCTGGTGAGACAATCTCGTCTTTTAGGCGGGAAAAAAAGGTTATCAGGGCTCTTAGGTGTTTGGTGGGATTGGCTAATGGCCGGTAGTGCTTTAGTTCAAATTCAAAAAGATGATCGCGCATAAAGATGGCTTGAGCTGACTCATCCAAAACCCGAAAGTCTGGAGGAAGTCCGGCATCCAAAGCATTCTCTCTTAAAATGTGGTCTCCAAAGGAGTGAAAGGTGGAAATCCAGATGTTGGTATAGCCATAAGGCACTAAAATATCAACCCTTTCCTCCATTTCGGCAGCCGCCTTTTCAGTAAAAGTCAACGCCACAATCTCCTCGGGTTTGGCAAGTTTTTCGGCAATAAGATAAGCGATCTTGGTGGTAATGACTTTGGTTTTGCCGGTTCCGGCGCCGGCAATAATTAAAAGAGGACCTGTTTGGTGGATAACAGCCTTTTTTTGATTTATATTTAGATCTTTAAGTAAAGATTTAGTGTCCAAGACACTTTAATTATACAAAAAGATTGCCAGATTTTAAAGCTGTGGTATACTGACTTAACAAAAATAGTTCAAAGTTCCTTGAAAAAGAAAGGGTGATAAGGATGAGGATAGCTCTAATTAAACCTTATGATCGAAGACTGGAATACAAAGGAAAACCATGTATAAACCAGCTAACTTTGCAATTGATAGCTGGACTTACTCCATCCAGACATCAAGTAGAAATATATGATGCTAATAAAGATAAAATACCTTATGATGAGGATTTTGACCTTGTGGGAATAACCATAATGACACCGACTGCTCCTGAAGCTTACGAAATTGCAGACGGATTCAGGGCAAAAAATATTCCGGTCATTGCTGGCGGAATTCATGTTCAATGGGAATGTGAAGAAGCTCTAAATCATGTTGACAGTGTCCTCATTGGAGAAGCTGAAGGAATATGGAAAAAGATAATTCAAGATGCTAAGAATGGAAAATTAAAAAGAATATATGAAAATATGACACCTGCATTGAACGGCCACCCTCTTCCCAGAAGAGATCTCGTAGATCTTAAAGGTTACTTTTTCCCATTTGGAAACATCGAAACATCTAGAGGATGCCCTTTCGACTGCCACTTCTGCTCTACAACTGCCTTTCAAGGTAATAGAATAAGAACAAAGTCAGTGGATGAAGTAATTAAAGATGTTGAGGAAGTAATAAAGATCCACGGAAGAGGAAAGATAATTTTCTTTACGGACAACAATTTCATTAGAAATCCTGGAATACTGGAAATTCTGGAAAAATTAATACCTTTAAAAATAAAGTGGGGCTGTCAAGGTGATTTAGGTTTTGCCAAACGCCCTAAATTGCTAAAACTGGCCAGAGAATCGGGCTGTAAATTCATTCTTATAGGATTTGAATCTCTTGAGCCAAAAGCCATAGAAGATCTAGGTAATAAAAGAAAAGTGAATGTAATTGCCGAATACTTAAAAAGTGTTAGAAGGATTCAAAGAAACAGAATAGGAATAATAGGTTGTTTTGTTTCTGGATTTGACGGGGAAGACAAAAGCATCTTTAAGCAAACTAAAAAGTTTATCAAAAAAGCAGGAATAGAGATAGTACAACTTGGAATATTAACCCCTTACCCTGGAACAAAAATAAGAATGAAATTCCTAGAACAAGGAAGAATTCCAGAAAAATACATAAATGCCTGGGATAAATATGATATTTTACACTGCGTTTTTGATCCCTCTGATATGACAAGAGAAGAATTGATAGAAGGATACAACTGGATGGGTTCTTACTTTTACTCAAGATGGGTTATAGCTTACAGAATGCTGGGACTATTTTTGAGGCCTTACAATTGGCTTCATCCTTTAGAGACATTTTTTAGAATGATAGGCCACTGGAAGACAAATCTTGTATACAGAAAGCTGTTCTGGCATGGCAAAAGAGACAACTTTCAATAAATATAAAAATACCGGAGGGTAGTATATTCTCTTAAATGAGAAAAACCTATCCGGTTTTTATTTATGGCTTAATTTCTTTGTATATTTCTATCGTTTCTTTATTTTTTTGATATAGGGTTATGAGGTGGAATATAGTTTCTTGATATCCACCATAAATGGACAAAATAAGAAACATTAATAATCGCCCACCAAAGGGTAATACCCCAGGCATAATACCTAAGCAACAGCCGAATGTTATTCTCGAACAAAGGTTTGTGGATATTTCTTATGGTATAGATTAAACCCTTCTCCTGGATAAACTCTGCATAAGCTTTAATAGTTTGAGGAATTGTGAGTCTTAATCTGTAGTAATGCAAGTAGTTTCTTGTTATTGCTAGCTGGGCTTGGAATGGCGTCATATTATTGGGCCAGTGAGTTATATATTGCCCGTCTCGGCAATCAAGATCAGGGTTGAATACTCTCTGCTCCCGTTGCCATTGTTCGGCTTGACCTGTTGCATCTAGAGCAATTAATGCACAAATCTGCAGAGAAATATGCTCTCCAAACCTTTCAAGAGATTCTATAAGATTCCTTAAAGTCTCTGGTTTGTCTGAATCAGAGCCAAAAATAGTCATTGCATGATATTCAATGCCAAGTTTGCGGCAAACTTCAAAAGACTTTGTTATTTGTTTAAGAGTTATTCCCTTTTTGAATTCTTTAAGAGTTTCGGCATTAAGAGATTCAACTCCTACAAATACCCGAGTGCAACCAGCTTTTACCATTAACTCCATGAATTCCTCGTCAGCGGCTGTTTCCACTCTTACTTGACAAGTAAAAGTTAGATTTGTGCCACTCTCTCTCAACTTAATGATTTTTTCAAGAAGAGGAATTGTATGCTTTTTTTTATTGACAACAAAGTTATTGTCAAAGAAAAATATCTTGGGGTTATTTATGCCTTCAATAATTCTTAAAACATTCTTAAATACATAATCCGGGCTTCTATATCTATACTTCCCGCCACCAAGCCTCTTCCACTCATTGCAAAAGTAGCATCTGTGAGGACAGCCTCGGGAAGTTGTAGCAGGAAGAGCTCGGCCTCTTTCCCGGTTATACTTGTAAACTAAATCAAGATTGGGAGCAGGATATTCATCTAGGTTCTCAATGGGGGGTCGATCAGGATTATGAACACAGAAACCATCAGAATTTCTAAAGCTTATTCCTGAAACATCTGCTAATGATTCTTTTAAGGTTGGTTTGGAATTCGAAAACTTATGAAAGTGTAATTTTTCTAACAATTCTGACCAAGTTTCTTCTCCCTCAGCCCTTACTACAATATCTGTTTTTTGAAAAAGAGCCTCTTCTGGCACATAGCCAACCCGAGGACCACCAATAACTGTTATCAAGGACGGATTAAATCTTTTTACTTCCTTAAAAAGCTCGTAAACTGTTTTTATATTACTGTCATAGGCGCTTGCGGCTAAAATATCACAGTTTTCTGCAAATAGTTTAGCAAGTTCTCTTCGTTCTTCTTTTGAAAGTAATGCTTCTACAAATATGGGCTTAGCAAATGCTTCGTGTTTATAGCCTTTTTTTCTGGCAATCTCTGCTAAGATAAGAAGAGCTAAATTAAACATGCTTGTTCTGACTAATGAGAATACATTTAACTTTCTTTCCATAGGCTGGAAATACAGAATTCTTAATTTCTTTTTCACGAAGATCACTCTCCTTTTACTTATGATGCTGTCAATGAACGCTAATTATTAAGTTATTATAACACTTAGTTATTTTTTTTATACAATAAAAATACCGGAAAGTATAATTTTCTCTTAA
>CAYZYZ010000029.1:0-9328 GCA_964482765.1 uncultured Candidatus Saccharibacteria bacterium
AACTAACAGCCTGTTTGTAGCCAATACTCTCGGTTTCATATACCTTGTTGCCTTCTAAAAGAATGAAAGCACCTCTGGTTAAACGCATCTGCTCTAAAAGAGAGTCCAAAAATTTAAACAAGAGCTCGGGAAGGATAATGGTAGAGGTGGCAACTTCATTAAGATTTTTAGTCAATTCTTCAAAATCATAGTGTTCTTTAAAAAATATTTTGTCGGTCCATTTGGTAAAAGCCCTTCTTATGGGCTGGAAAATAAAAGAAACGATTATGGCCACAACCATGGCCGCCCAGTAAGCTTCCCTGCCTGTAAAACTTTTGAAAACCAGTGAACCGAGGATGAAGATCGTAGAGAAATAAATAGAGCCAACAGTTAAAAGTAGAAGGAAAAAGACAATACTTTTAACAACCAAAAACCGAATATCCATCAATTTATGTCTAATAATTGCGTAGGAAGTAAAGGCAACAAGAAAAATCATTGAATAAGGACCATATATCGCGTACTGATTCACTCCTGTTATCAAAGGTAAAAATAAATTAGTAGAAGAAGCGATTGCTGCGCTGAGCCAAACACCAAGAAATAAATACATTATCTGATTTTTTTCTCTAACAGGAACAATTTTGTACTTTTTAACAAGATTAAAAAAGCTCCAGATAATATATATAGAAAATGTTATTACAAATAGATAATAACCACTCCCCATGACTACATTTGAACCCCATGGATAAATCTGAATTGTCTCTACTATAACTGGGGTAAGACATAAACCTACAAGTAAGATAATCGGAAGCGCAATAAGAATCTTTTTCTTTAAAGTAAAATGATCAATAATTCTAGGAAAAACATAAGAAAAATATAGAAAAAAAAGTACAATTAAAGAAGCGGCTACAAAAGTTGATCTCACCGAAAGTAAAGCATCGCTAAAAAGAAGATTAAATCTTTGGCCGATGAAAACCGTAACATTCCAAAAAATTATACTTACAATGAGTAAACTAAAATATTTGTTAATCGGTGATTTGGTATTACTCAACAGTATAAATAGTATCAGAATAATATGAACTACTATGGATGCAAAAAGTAAAATGTAATCTAAGGTCATTTCTTTTTAAAATTTATATTAAGTTTATTATAAAACAGAATATCAAAATAAAAAAACCAGGCTTGGGGCTTAGTTAATTTCTTGATCCCTTACCTGGAATTAATATTATTTAATTTTTCCAAATCTTCCTTTAACTTAAGGAGTATTTCTTTTATTTGTGGATCATCAGGCGAGAGTTCAAAAGATTTATCACCCGTGAAAAATTCGTAGAGTTTTGGATTTTGATAATTTAAATAAAGTTTAGCATTCTTCAGGTCTAAAAGTACCGGAAATACTGGATGGCCTATCTTCTTAGGCCAGTAATCCTGATCACCGATGAAAGTAAAATATATACCTTGATGCAAGAATAGTTTCCATGTTGGTATAAACATCGTTCCAACCCAGTATCTGATACCGGCTTGAGTACTAAATAAATACATCAACTTGCAAAGCCATAAAAGCACTTTAGATCCTTTTATGTTAGCCCTAAGTTCTCTACAAAGTGTGAGACGTGAAATCTCTCTTATCTTATGTCTAGGTAAAAAAGATATATTAGCGTAGTCTTCTACTCTCAATTTTTTAGGAGAATCTTGTATTAATCTTGCGGTGGCAATAACTTGCGAAGATTCGGGATTAAGAGCGATAAATTGAGTAGAAAACTGATCCCAATCGTCACGCTCTTTACTGTCTGGGTAATCAGAAGGATTTAAATATGCATATTCTTTGCAATATACTTGATAACGAAGCTTAAACACGTTATCTAATTCTTCTCGAGTAGTAGCGATCTTAAAAATAAGAGGCGTTTTCTGATTTTCATCTGAGGCTCTAAGAACAAAGTCCTTAGTACTATAACACACCTTATTCACCTTCTTTCATTCTAGTTGCTAAGACGAGCGTTCCTATTCCTGAATATACATTTTTCACTACATCTACATCAAAAGCGGCATTTTTTATCTTTCTAACTAGCTCTTGACTCGAATAAAAATGCCAATCTTTATTTCTTTGATTTATGATGTTAAATATTTTCAGAAGAATCAGTATAGGAAGAAACGGTATTAGAGCCAACTTTCTAATAAAAGAGGCTCGCTTCATATGATCAACAAAAGGAGCATTTTCCTTGTAGCTTTTTGGTGGATTAACTAATATAAGTTTTCCGTTGTTTTTAAGTACTCGATTGAACTCTTTCAAAGCAGCATCAGGATTATCTAAAGCATACAGAACATTACTACAAAAAATTCTGTCAAATGAATTATCAGGGAAAGGCAATAGATTATTTATATCTATTTCTCTGAATCCAACCGAGATATTTTCTTTCTTCGTAGTAAGAGCTAACTTTGTTTTTGCTACACCAAGAAGGGCATTTGTAAAATCTCCACCAATTATCTGTAAATCAGGAAGTCGACTTGCAATTTTCCATATAAGGTTCCCCGTTCCACACCCTGCATCAAAGATTCTCATTCCTCGTTCTAATTTACTTATTCCAATTTCTTCTTCCAAAAGCTCTTGATATGGCAAAAATAGAAGAAGAATATCATAAGAAAGTAGACCATACAACGTCCAATACCACTCAGTTAACTTCATTCTTTTCACATCCTTCCAAATACAAATTTTCAAAGATCTAAATTAGCAAGTTATTATATCAAAAAATTCTAACTTGGCAAGAGGAATTTATATGGGCCGAGACATAGTGACCTATCCCTTATTCGCACATTCGCACGAATAAGATCAGAAGTAAATAATCGAGGTACGACCTCGATTATTTACTTCTGTCTATTTTTTGTCGAGGGACAGTCCCTCGACACCCAGTCCCTCGACACCTCGACCAAATTAATATATAAGTCATTCTTACATTCTCGAGAATGTAAGAATGTTCTTTAAATTAAAAAAGGTCAGCGATTGCTAACCTGTAGTTATGAAGAAAAAACGAAAAGGAGTTGAGAATAATTGCCAGATTATCTTCCACCAGTTTTTATTTGCTCTTCTTTCTCCAAGACGATAGTAATTGGGCGCTGTATGGTTTTTGACTCTTCTTTTTAAGTAGAACATCATCTGCTTATCATCTGCTTTTCGTAAAGTAGATATGACTGTTGTACTTGAATTCCAGATTCTCGTAAAAGGATAGCAGGATGAGACAAAATGCCACAGTTTACAAAAACTGCCTTGACTCCTTTATCGCGCAAAGATGTAATAGTTGTAATTAAGGGAATATCATTACCTCTTTCCGTTTGGACATTGAACAATATAGGACGATTACCGTCCCATTTCTCTAGATCAAAAGGATTCCTAATAACGTGGAAGGTTGAGGGACTATCCTCATTTATAGGAACCTTACCAACATTTCTTACGTTAATAAAACAAAGTCTGCCTTTATAGTCTTCATAAAAATGGCAAAAAAGAGGATTGAATATTTTTCTTATAATTTCCAATCTGTCTTTATAGAGCTCAAGTTTTCTTTGAAATTCCTGAAGCTGCATTGAACTAAAGGGTTCTCGTTCTTCGGTATAAAATCCATTCTCACCATTCACAAATTTTGCTTTACGGGGTTTCTGCAAGCGCCAAATTACAAGATTGCCACCTTTTTCTTGGACGATATCTGGCGCTTCTGCAGTATCAACTTCCCAAATACCAGGTAGCACCTGAAGATAAAGCAAGCTACCATTATAATATAGTATAATATAGCTCAAAAGAATTAACTAATTGAGTGTATTCCTGAATAATAATAGCATAATCTCTGCGTTCCTTACTGATAAAGTTAAGACATTCTTGAGGCCTTCTGAAAAAACCTCTGGGTAAATTAAGAGTGTCTTTAAAAGAAAATCTTACAGTAAAACCTTGAGCACTACTTTCCATTTTAAGAAGTGCTTGCCCTATTTTCTCTATTGGGGCTTGGGGCTCAAAAAGTCTTATCTCAATTCCACACATTCCTAGGTCATAAAACAATTTTTGGACCGCAAACTTTGTACCAAATCTCTCTACATCACTTTTAAGAATGGATTCTGTCGGTACTTGAACGTATCGCTCTATCATGGCAAGATACTTTTTATACATTCAAAACTTATTGTTGGGCGTGGACTAATATCTAATCGCGATGACTTCACGATTTCGAAATATGACATCAAAAGTTTCTCTAGCTCATCTTGATGGTAATAAGCAAAGTAACGCTTACAACCATAACGGCTTATATCCTCTTTTCTCAGTCCTTCGCCTTCACCTTCAAACAGAGAGACATAAAATACCCCACCATTAATAAGGATTCTCTGAATTTCTTTAATCACTATTTTTACTTCAATTTTAGGGATATGTAATAGCGAGAATACCATCCAGGCACCAGCAAAACTCTTATCTGGGAAATCGAGGCGATAAAAATCCATCACATAAGCTTCTAGACCCTTTTTTTTACATTGTTCAATCATACCAGGAGCAATATCTATACAGACGGGCTGAAGCCCAGTCTCCTTGAAATATAGACTTTCATTGCCTGATCCTGAACCAAGATCTATAATTTTAGTACCGATCTTCTTTACAGAACCAACAAAATGCTCAAGCTCTTTTTGCAGAAATGCATCAAATCTCTCATTCCGTACTACACCATATTCTTGTGCTTTCCTACTGTAGGCTTCAGCCATAGCCTTTTTAATCAATTCTGAATTCATTTTTTTCATACCTCCTTATCTTTCATTTTTTGGGCATCCAACGATTTAGTGTGTTTAAAATCATCCGTTCTTCTTGTTTTGGGTAAGCGAAAATTAAATCTGTCCAATCCCACCTCATTCGATCTTCTTCTCTTATTCCAAAAACTTCAACGGCGAGAAGTTTTCTGATTAACTGCGGAGGAATAGAAGCATCTATAGACTCTTGAACTAAAACGTACCCATGCTCTGCTATACTAGACCCCAAGTATAAATATGGATATCCTTTAGTGACAGAGTTAATATCCAGATTGGGCAACGCTGGTATATCTTTTGTTTTTAGTTCAAAATTATCACAGACTTTTTTTGCTAATCTCTCTGCAATATTATTCAGTTTCATTTTTGGCACCGGTAAAATATGCAAATGGGCATGATCAGTCCTACCACACCCTCCACACAGAATTGTTCTTCCATTAATTGTTCCTACGCCATGTTCAAATGCAATAATTTCTGATTCTTGATGGAATTCTTTCATTCTTCTAACAACTACTTCCATCATCTGTTCAGACTCTACCTCAATTGTTTTTGGGATAGCCGCAAATGACGAAAAGTGAGCTTTACTTACTAATAACAGATAATCTTCTGTAATTGGTGCTATATCTGGGATTAAAACAAAGTTATCCGAAGCATTAATAACTTGCCCCTTTTCTCTAAAAGTGGGATAAACTTGGAAAAATTCCTGCGTTCCTCTGCTTCCTATCTCAATCTCAAATTGCCCACAAAACGCACAGTTTTCTGGATTTATTCCCATAGCTTTTTTCATAAACCATCACTCCCTTAACTACCGCTTATTATACAATTTTTAATGAACCAAATAAATCCAGCACTTTATCAATCGATTGTATCTAAAGTGCTGGATAAATTATCCTTTATATCTTTCTAATTTTCAATATAAAAAAGGTTAGCGATTGCTAACCTTGTAAAATATTAAACGAAATGTGTCTAAAATTGATTCCCAAAGTTTTTGCCACCATTTGTTTTTAATCTTCAAAATCTCAACTTTTTTGTTTCCTGCCTTATCTTCAGCGCTGATGAAGATTTTACTGGCTTTGGGATAAAAGCCAAAACTGCTCTCTTCCCTTTTTATCATCTTTTGTCCATCCTGAATTCTTAAAATCTTAAAACTAGAATCTTGAACTTTTATCTTTATAGAGGCTTTTTTAAACCAACTTGGCTGTTTTACAGAAAGAAGTACCCTAGGTTTCTGAGTGTCAACTATAATATTTCTAAAAACTGAGCCTATGTTTCCTACCTCATCTTCTGCTTCTACTTTGAGAGGATATATTCCATCATCGATTTTTAACCTGTGCTGGAATTCATTTTCCTTAGCCTTATGAGCAAGAATCCAATCCTTGTTTTTAAAATAGAAAATTCTTACTTCCTTCACTTCGATATTGTCATGACTTTTAACTTTTATCAAAGGAGTTTTCGAATACTCAGGTGTGCTAATCTTTACCTCAGGAGGAATTTCATCGACTTTTGATCTCACAACCAAATAAACTTGTTCGCCTTGAGGAGCTACTTCAACTCCTCTAACCTTTAAAGTAACCTCCTTATTCCTTAGGCTACTAGCATTGGTTATATTAATTATTTGGTAATTGGGCCCTAGAAAGCCAGAAGAATTAAGGAAATTTCCACCTTCATATAAATCCGTAGAAACCTTGCTTCCCGGCCATGTTGTCACAACCTGCAAATCATAGCTCTGCTGAGGAACGGTAAATGAGAAAGTTTTTTCTTCCTGCGGTTTGAGAATAAAAGGATCTGGACTAAAAACAATCTTTTGTCCCTGCACTAATTTAGATATTTCTGAATAAATTTCTTGAAGATTTTTAGGTGAGGGGGATTCGAAAAACTTACCTTTTCCTTCCTGCTCGCCAGTTACCATTTTTAGAAATTCAGGATCAGGAACATAATCAATGCCCGCAGTAAGAAAGGAGGTCGGCGAAGAAGAACTCATCAAAAAAATACTGTAAATTTTCCATCCTTTTCCCCAAAGTGCCAAATGGGAACCTTTATAAAGCATATTGCTCTTCGGCGCATGTCTTCCATCGGTGAGAAAGATAAAGAATTTCGGATTTTCTGATGAATCTTTTTGTAGCTCCTCATAGCCTTTTGCGAAAGCCAAATCCATATTGGTTGCTTGGGAAGAAAGCAGATATATTGAATCCTTTATCTTTTTTCTGTCGCTTGAAATTTCGGTTAATGGCTGAAAGGCCTGCACCTTATCGCCAAAACTAAAAACAGCCACTTTGTCATCATTCTGAAGAAGATCAATAAAATACTTTGCTGCTGCTGCCCTCAATTTTTGGGGATCATTTAATGTCATGCTACCCGTATCATCAATTCCAATAACCACAGTAATATTTTTATGCGGAACAGGCTGCTCTTTTGGAGGCTGAACAGAAGGTTTTGAAATTTCTCCCAATCTGTAAAAATGAACATGAAGTTTATTACCAGCCAGCTGCCAAGGATTGAAGGAATGAATACGAACCGTAAGATCCTTCTTATAATTAGAATCAATAACAAGATAATTACCATTACCGCGATTCTCAATGATGATGGCTGTGTGCATTGGATAGGTGTAATTATCTTCCTTGCCACTCTTGTTCCCATCGACTTTTTTGTTATGGTTCTTGTTAGGATCGTCTAGCTGAATAATATCACCAGCAGTTGCTTCTTCTGGTTTAATTTCGTTTATATCTGGATCATAGCAGAAGCGATAACCTGTTCCTAAGCTTCCACCAGCTTCTCTAATAACTTTCTGGACAAACCACTTACATTGCCCGACAAGAGAATTCTTATTTGGTGGTTTGAATGTAACTCCATTATACTTTTTGGCTATTTCCACCAGCTTAGAATTCTCAAAAGCTAGGCTCTTTACGGGTAGACCGAGAATAATAACCATAACCAACGAAAGCCAGCATATCTTTCTCACTCATACCATCTCCTCTCATTTTTCAAGGTTCAATTAGTCTTTATTCTAAAAATTCAAAACTATCTGCCATTTCTTCATCGTATGAATCCAAATTCTGAAAATCTTTAAAAAAATGGGCTTCTTGCCCTAAAAGCCAATAAGCAATCTTATTTTTTGTTGGATAGTATTTGAGCATATAGGCAGCATTTATCCCACAGCTTGATTCTCCAAGCCCCTTATCGTCGCCCTTAATTTCGATGTCATAGACGCCATTTTGTTTTGCTGGATTTTTGTTCATGCCACAATAATTACCGTCTATTTTTTTCATCTGCGATTTAATAAATTCGTCTATTTCTTTGTCATTATAAACGCTCTTGACAGTAATTAGCGATTCTGTTCCAAGGTTATCTAGACTAGGATAGTTTTTCTTACAATCCAAAAATTTGTAAGCATCTCCTTGCTGTTCCAATAGATCATAGGAATAAGTGGGCGTTATATCAATACCATCATTGGTTTCAATGATTTTCAATGGCACAATTGAAAATTTATTAACATAGGAACCTTTTTGGTTATCCCATTCACAAGCCCCAGATTCAGAGTCTATTTCCTTGGGTATTTTCATTGAAAACCCCCGTTTGTGATTAGTATAAAGATTCCAAGTTTCATCAACAGGTCTTAATTCAACTTCCTTCGCTTGCTTCGAGCTTGACTTCTTATTAGCATTAATAAACATAAATAATGTAACGCCCAAACTTATAATGATTAAAAATGAAAATCCAAAAATTACTTTCTTATTCATCATCCGCTCTTTTAAAAACTTTTTAATAATTTCTTATTTTATTTGTACAAACTTTAAACAATTTAGCTATCGTCATTATTAAATACTAATTAGTTTCTATGTTTCTCTCTAACAAAATCCCTAAAATTATTTTCTTCATAAATTATCTAACTATACACTACCGCTTATTATACAATTTTTAATGAACCAAATAAATCCAGCACTTTATCAATCGATTGTATCTAAAGTGCTGGATAAATTATCTTCCAATTTTTAGATTTTTTCAATTTAATTTTTGCCAAAGTTAAAATTTACCAAGTCTTGCCAAGGTTCCGAACCTTGGCAAGACTAAAGAAGGATTTTTGTCAATGATTTTTGTCTAGTTCTTTTTCGGCTTTTTTGAGGGCATCCGGAAAATATTTGATTATGTCTGAGGCAATCAGAGACCGTTCGCCGATTTTTTCCCGGGCGATATCGCCTGCCAAGCCGTGGAGATAAACTGCTGTTGAGACTGCTTCGAAAATCCGACCTAGATTCTGTGACACAAAAGTTCCAATAATACCCGCTAAAACATCTCCCGTACCCGCCGTTGCCATTCCTGGATTTCCTGTTTTATTAATAACCATTCGGCCGGGTTCGGCAATGACTGTTTCGTGGCCTTTTAAAACCGTAGTAAAGCCGAGTCTTTCGGCTACAAATTGAGCTATCTCTTCTTTATTTTTATCAATAAATTCGCTGGTTATTTTTTGGTACTCACCTTTTTTGCGGATTGCTTTAATAATTCTCATCATCTCGCCGGCGTGAGGAGTTATAACAGTACTTTCTTTTCTTTCTTTCAAAAATTCCACGATGTCGTTTGCCTTTTTTACCCC